>CAYTEZ010000007.1:0-21622 GCA_964437025.1 uncultured Gammaproteobacteria bacterium | reverse complement strand
CATCATCATTTTCAAGCACAAGGTTGGCCAGAGAGTAAGGTGGTAATGCGTTTTTGGTTAATATCTGGTGTGATGGCGGCTATTGGACTGATGATATTTTTTGTAGATAAGACTTTTAAATAAAAAATAATGTTAAATATTCTTAAAAAAAATAATAAGCCCGAGAGACCTAATCGAGAAAAGGTTTTGGAAAAGGCTAACCGGAAGAAAAATGCAGGGAAGGTTGATAGATTTCTGCTAGGGACAGTTATTGTACTTTTGATTTTTGGTTTAGTTGTTTTATTTAGTGCTTCTTTAGTAACTGCTCAATCAAGCCAGGGTGATGCTTATTTCTATGTTAAAAAACAAATCTTAGCTTTAGTTTTAGGTATAGCTTTTTTATTTATTTTATCTCGAGTTGATTATACTCGTTTTAAAAAGTTTTCTGTTTTCTTTTTAGTAGCATCTTTTGCTTCTTTAATTTTAGTTTTTATTCCTGGTATTAGAGCTGAACACGGAACTTCTCGTAGTTGGATTATTATTTTTGGTCATTCTTTTCAAGTAGCCGAAGCTTTAAAATTATTTTTAATTTTATATTTGTCTGCTTGGGTGGAAATTAGGAAAGATGACTTAAAAAAGTTTTCTACTGGGTTGCTACCTTTTTTAACGGTTATTTCAATTATTGGTTTACTTTTATTACTACAACCAGATTTTGGGACCTTTCTTTTGATTTTTATCATCGCCATGTCTATTTACTATGTGGCTGGTGGTAATATGAAACAATTAGTGATTCTTTTTGTGGTTTTGAGCTTAGCTTTCTCTTATTTTTATTCGCAGGCTCAAAATTCTGATGGTCAAGGATTGGTTCACAGTTATCAAATTAATCGTATCAAGTGTTTGCAAGATCCAGATTTTGATCAAAATAGTTGTTATCAAGTTAATCAATCTTTAATTGCCGTTGGTTCTGGAGGCCTTTTTGGTCGGGGATTGGGTAATAGTCGACAGAAGTTTAATTACTTGCCAGAAGTCTGGTCGGACTCTATTTTCCCGGTTATTGCTGAAGAAATTGGCTTTATTGGTTCACTCTTGCTAGTTTTAGTTTATTTCTATATCCTATACAAAGGTATTATGATTGCCAAAAGGGCACCAGATATGTATGGCCGGGCCTTGGCTGTGGGTATTTCTGTCTGGATATTCTTGCAAGCCTTTTTAAATATTTCAGGTATGATTAATCTAGCTCCAATGACTGGAGTTCCTTTGCCTTTTGTGAGTGCTGGTGGAACATCATTATTATTCTTGTTGATAGCTTTTGGTATATTGTTAAATATTGGTAGTCAGGGACAAAGAAAGGATAATGGACGTGAAACTTAAAACAAAAATATGAAAAACTTAAGAAAAAAAATAATTTTAAGTGGTGGAGGAACCGGAGGATCGGTTACTCCTTTATTTCAAATTTATCGTAGTCTGAGAAATGATTATAATTTTTTGTTTGTTGGTACATATAAAGGGATAGAGTTAGCAATGGTTTCTAAAGAGGGAATTAGATACAAGGCTATACTTAGTGGAAAGTGGCGTCGTTATTTGTCTTTAATGAATTTAGTGGATGTCTTTAAAATATTTTTTGCTTTTTGGCAGTCTTTAGTTTTACTTATAAAAGAAAAACCACAGGTAGTAATTAGTGCTGGTGGTTTTGTGGCTGTTCCTTTGTCACTAGCAGCTTGGGTTTTACGTGTTCCAGTTATTGTTCACCAACAAGATGTTGTTCCTGGGCTAGCTAACAAAATAATGTCAAAGGTAGCCAAAATTATTACCGTAACCTTTCCTAGTGCTTTAAATTATTATGGTAAGAAAGCAAAATTAATTGGTAACTTAAGTCCCGATATTAATGTGCTCAGTTTTGATAGACAACTTATTCTAGATAAATATGGTATTTTAAATAGTGAACTGCCTTTAATATTAATTCTGGGTGGTGGTACTGGTTCTTTGTTTATTAACAAACTAGTAGCCAGCTCTTTAAGTGATCTTTCAACTTTGGCCAGAATAGTTCATATTTGTGGTCAAAATGATAGAGCCAAAATTGAACAAAAAGTTGATGCAAAAAATTATACTAAATTAGATTTTGTTGAGCACCAAGACGCTTTGGCTTTGATTAACTTTTCTGATTTAGTTATCTCTCGTTGTGGTTTGGGAGTTCTAACTGAGTTAGCTGTTTTTCAAAAAGCAGCTATTCTTATCCCTATGCCTAATTCACATCAAGAATATAATGCTTTAGAATTTGAGAAGAAATCAGCTGCTGTAGTTTTACACGAAGAAGATTTAAGCCCTATTAAGTTTATTTCCGAAATAAAAAGTATTTTAGGGGATGAGACTAAGAAGAATAAAATGAAACAAAATATTTCTGGGGTTATACAAAATGGAAATGAAGCTATGGTTAAAATAATCCAAGATTTATTAAATTAATTTATGAATTTTTCTAAGATAAAAAATGTTTATTTAATTGGAATTAAAGGGGTTGGCATGGCGATGCTAGCTCAGTTTTTGCAAGCTAGCGGTTATAATGTTTTTGGTTCTGATGTTAAAGAAACTTTTCCTACTGATAAAACTTTAAAATATGCTAAGATAAAGTTTAAATCAGGTTTTTCCTTGACTGGGTTTCCTGAAAAAATTGATTTAGTTATCCATAGCTCTGCTTTTACGCCACAGAATAATATTGAGTTAAAATATTTTTTAGATAATAATTATCCAGTTTTAGTTTATGCTGAAGCTTTGGGTCATTTTTTTAATCAACATTTAGGTATAGCGGTTTGTGGCAGTCATGGAAAAACTACTGTTACTTCTTGGTTGGGTTTTGTGATGTCTTATAGCGGTAAAAAGCCTAATGTTTTGACTGGTTCCTATGTCAAACAGTTTAAAGGCAGTGCTTTAATCGGTGATTCTTCAAACTTTATCATTGAAGCTGATGAATATCAGAACAAATTGAGGTTCTTTAAGCCCTATGGAGTGGTTTTAAATAATATTGATTTTGATCATCCTGATTATTTCAAAACTAGACAACAGTATTTTCAAGTTTTTTTAGACTTTGTACAGAAGATTCCTAAAAATGGTTTTTTAATAACTAACGCTGAAGATAGATTAAATGTTAAGGTAGCACAAAAAAACAAAGGAGCTAACATTTTTTATTCGATTTCTGATTTAAAATTAAAATCAGACATTAAGGTTAAAAAAATATATCAGGCTAGGAATATAAGGTTGGTAAAAGGCAATCAAATTTTTGAATTGTGGCTTAATTCTAAAAAGCTGGGTGATTTAAAAATAGTATTACCTGGCCGACATAATATCTTAAATGCCTTAGCTGTTTCAGCTGGAGCTTTAGAATTAGGAGTAGATTTTTCACAATTAAAAAAGAGTTTGCCACTATTTAAGGGCGCAGCTCGACGTTTTGATGTTTTAGGAATGTATAAAGGGGCTGTAATTATTGATGATTATGCACATCATCCCTCAGAAGTTAAAGCTTCTTTGCAAGCTGTTTCTCAAAGATATCCGGATAAAAGAATAATTACTGTTTTTCATCCCCATACTTTTAGCCGTACCAAAGCTTTGTTAAATGATTTTGCTACCAGCTTTTCTGTAGCTGACAAATTATATGTAATTGAAATATATTCTTCAGCTCGGGAAAGCGCTTCAGCTGTTTCTAGTTTAGATTTGATTAAGAAGATCAAAGAGTTTAATCAGACCAAGAAAAAAAGACAAGAGGTAAAATACTTTAAAGATTTAGATGAAACTGAAAAATATTTACCCGATATAATTTCTCAAGATGATGTTGTTTTGCTTTTAGGAGCAGGTGATATCTTTCGTGTTGGTTATCATTGGCTTGGGATAAAATAAAAATATGGAAATTAAAAATAAAGTATCATTAGATAATTATTCTACTTTTAAAATCGGCGGTGAAGCTGAGTTTTTTGTGGTAGTAGAAACAGAAGCAGAACTAATTGAAGCGTTAGAATGGGCCAAAGAGAATCAAAAAGATGTCTTTATTCTTGGCTCTGGTTCTAACTCCTTATTCTCAGACAACGGCTTTCCTGGTTTGGTTGTCAAAAATGAAATTAAGGGAATGGAACTTATATCTGAGAATGATCAAGAGGTAATAGTGCGAGCTTATAGTGGTGAACTTTGGTCTAAATTAGTCTATTATACTATCAGTAGAGACTTATATGGTTTAGAAAACACTTTCTATATCCCCGGTACCGTGGGAGCAGCTCCTGTGCAAAATGTTGGAGCTTATGGCGTTGAGTTAAAAGATGTTTTTTCTAGTCTAGAGGTGATTGATTTAATCAGCGGAGAAAAAAAGACATTTAATATTTCCGATTGTCGTTTTGGTTATCGAGATAGTGTTTTTAAAAAAGAATTTAAAAATAAGTATTTTATCCTTTCGGTTGATTTTAAATTAAGCAAAGAAAAAAAATTAAATTTAAATTATCCCGATATTCAAAGAGTTTTAAGTGAGAGAAATATTTTAGAACCTAGTTTAAAAGAATTGGTAGAAATTATTCGTGAGATACGAGATAATAAATTACCTAATCCGGGAGTACTTCCTAGCGCTGGTTCATTTTTTAAAAATCCAATTATTAGCCCAGAGCACTTTTCTAAATTAGAAGAAAAATTTCCTGATATTAAAAGTTTCCCTGATGAAAAGGGAATTAAGATACCAGCTGGCTGGTTAATTGAAAAATGTGGCTTTAAGGGACAAAAGTTTGGCTCAGTTGGGGTTTATGAAAAACAAGCTTTAATAATTGTTAACTTTGGTGGAGCTAAACAGAAAGATGTATTAGATTTGGTAAAAAATATTAAGCAAGCAGTTTTTGAGACCTTTGAGATCAATTTAGAAGAAGAGGTTAATATCTTGTAAAAAATAAAAAAAATCCATATAATATCAACACTATTAATTTAGAATATATGACTACTAAAGAAATAAGACAAAAATATTTAGAATTCTTTGCTGGAAACAAACATCAGGTTATTTCCAGTGCTTCTTTGATACCAGAAAATGATCCTAGTTTGTTGTTTGTAAATTCTGGTATGTCACCACTTGTTCCATATTTACTTGGTGAAAATCATCCAGCTGGGGTTAAACTAACTAATAGTCAAAAATGTTTTCGTAGTGAAGATATTGATGATGTAGGTGACGGTCGACATAATACTTTTTTTGAAATGCTTGGCAATTGGAGTTTAGGTGACTATTTTAAGGAAGAGCAATTAAATTGGTGGTATGAGTTTATCATTGAAAAATTAGGTCTAGATATTAATCGAATTTATCAAACTGTGTATGTTGGTGATGGAGGAAAGATAGAAAAAGATAACGATGCTATAGCTATTATCAAGAAAATCTACGCTAAATATGGTATAGAAGCAGAAGAAGGACCGGAAACAACTGGCAAGGGTGATAATGGTTCAGGTATGGAAATAGATTTCTCTAAACAAAGAATCTTTGCTTATCGTGATAAAAATTGGTGGCAGAGAGGTGATGCCGTAGGGGAGTTAGGCGGTCCTGACAGTGAAACCTTTTATGATACTGGAAAAGAGCATGACCCTAAATTTGGTCCTCATTGCCATGTTAACTGTGATTGCGGACGTTTTGTAGAGATTGGTAATTCTGTCTTTATGCAGTACCAAAAGACTATAAATGGTTGGGAGGAATTAAAGAACAAAAATGTTGATTTTGGTGGTGGGTTAGAAAGATTAGCTATGGCCTCCAATGGTTTAAACAATATTTTTAAAATTGATTCTTTATTTAATGTGGTTTGCAAAATTGAAGAATTATCTGGCAAAAAGTATGAGGATAACAAAAAATATTTTGAAATTATTGCTGATCATATAAAATCATCCACCTTTTTATTAGGCGATGATAAAAAAATGAGTCCTTCTAACACTGATCAAGGATATATTATTAGACGTTTAATTCGTCGAGCTTTACGTTCAGCTCGTCAATTGGGAATAAGTCAAGATGGATTTATAGTTGAGGCTTCAAAAATGATTATTGATTTTTATAAGGAGGATTATAAAGAATTAGAGAGAAACCAAGACTTTATCTGTCAAAGTTTGTCAGAAGAAGAGCGAAAATTCTCTAAAATGATTGAAAGAGGTGAAAAGGTTTTAAATTCTTTAGCTAATTCAGCCACTGAAATTACTGGGCAAATGGCTTTTGATCTATTTCAATCCCACGGCTATCCATTAGAGATGACGGAAGAAATAATTGCGGAAAAGGGAATTAAGAAGACAGTTAACTTTTTAGAAGAATATCAAAAAGATTTTAACCAGCATCAAGAATTATCAAAAACAGCCTCGGCTGGGAAGTTTAAAGGTGGGCTGGCTGACCAAAGTGAGGCTACTACTAAATTACATACTGCGGCTCATCTTCTTTTAGAATCACTTCGTAGAGTATTAGGAAATCACGTTGAACAACGAGGAAGTAATATTACAGCTGAAAGATTACGTTTTGATTTTTCTCATAATGAAAAAATGACCGATGAACAAAAACAAGAAGTAGAGGATTTGGTAAACGAAGCTATTTCTCAAAGCTATGACGTGAAGTGTGAGGAAATGACTTTGGAAGAAGCTAAGACCATGGGAGCTAATGGTGTTTTTGAATCTCGTTATGGTGAAAGAGTAAAAGTTTATTCTATCGGTGATTTTTCTGGTAATTCTGGTGTCGTTTTTTCTAAGGAGATCTGTGGTGGTCCTCATGTTGAGAAATTGGCTAATTTAGGGCATTTTAAGATACAGAAGGAAGAAAGTTCCAGCTCAGGAGTTAGAAGAATAAAAGCAGTTTTAGAACCTCTTGACAATATTAATAAATAAATATATAATTGATTCGTAAATATTTAAGGAATATTTATTTTTTGTATTTTTTAGAATTTTGACAAAGCTATGGCTTTGTCAGGATTTTTTGTGTTAATGGATAACAATAATAATTCAACAGTTGATGCCAAAGATTTTATTGAGCTTAAAGGCGAAGTTTTAGAACTGATGCCTGCGGCTAATTTTAAAATCAAATTGGAAAACGGACATGAGATCTTAGCTCATTTGTCTGGCAAAATGCGAATGAACAAAATTCGTCTTCTTCCAGGTGACAAAGTTAAGGTTCAGATGAGCCCTTACGATCTTAGTAAAGGACGCATCACTTTCCGTCTCTAGTTTAGTTTGATTAAATAAGTTTTTAAAAAAATTAAGAATATATACTATGAAAGTTAGAGCAAGTGCTAAAAAGATTTGCAAGGATTGTAAGATAGTTCGTCGTAAGGGACGAGTTTATGTTATTTGTGATAACCCTAAACACAAACAAAGACAGGGTTAATTTATTTTAATTATTATAAAATTATAAAATTTTATGGCAGTAAGAATTTCAGGAGTAACAATTCCAAATGATAAAAGAGTGGTAATAGCTCTAACTTATATTTTTGGAATTGGACCAAAATTTTCCAAAGATATTTTAAAGTTAGCTAAGGTTGACGAAAGTACTAGAGTAAAGGATTTGAAAGAATCAGACATTAATACTTTGCGTGATTTAATTGAAAAGAAATTTGTAACTGAAGGTGATTTAAGAAGAGAAATCGCTAGCAATGTAAAAAGATTAAAAGAGATTGGTGCTAGATCTGGTATTTGTCATTCTAAAAATTTACCAGTTCATGGCCAAAGAACTAAAACTAACAGTCGAACAGTTCGTGGCAATAAAAGAACAACTTTAGGATCTGGCAAGAGCAAATCTGGTATGCAAAAAACCTAATTTATAATTTAAAGATATATAATTTAAAGACCCTTTTTGGTCTATAGATGAACATAAAATTATGAGCGAAGAAAAAAAAGACAACAAAGACAACAAAGAAGTGGAAGTTATCGAAAAAGTTCCAGCTGATTTTTCAGTTTCAGATTTTGATTCTGACGATGATTTGTTTTCTGATGATGGTCCAAAAGTTGAACAAAAAGACGAGATTGAAGATTTACCAGAAGAAATTAAACAAAAATTAGAAAAGAATAAACAGGCTCGTAGCAAAAAGAAATTAATTAAAAAGAAAAAGAAGAAAGAAATTGTAAAAGTAAAATCAGGTCATGCTTATATTAGCGCTACTTATAACAATACTATTATTTCTTTAACCGATAAGACTGGTAGCGTTATTTCTTGGGCTAGTGCTGGTATGGCTGGTTTTAAGGGTGCTAAAAAAGCTACTCCTTATGCTGCTCAAATTATTGTAAAGATTGCTGCTATGAAAGCTAAAGAAGAATATGGATTGGAAGAAGTTAAAGTTTTTGTTTCTGGTGTTGGTACTGGAAGAGAAGCTTCAATTAGAGCTTTAAATGCTAATGGTTTAGAAATAACTAGTATTAAAGATACTACTCCAATTCCACACAATGGTTGTCGCGCTAAGAAATCACGTCGTGTTTAGTTTATTAATCTATAAATAATATAAATATGGGAAAAAATTTAGAGTCAAAATGCAAACAATGCCGACGTATCGGTGAGAAAATGTTCTTGAAAGGAGAGCGTTGTTCTTCAACTAAATGTGCTATGGTGAAAAGAAATTATCCACCAGGGTTTCATGGTCCAAAAGGTAGAAAAAGATCTAGCGACTACGGTTTGCAATTAACTGAAAAACAAAAAGCTAAAAAACTTTACGGATTAACTGAAGATCAATTCAGAATTTCTTTTGCTAAAATTCAAAAAAGGGGTGGTGATGTTGGAAACAATTTCTTGGCTTACTTAGAAATGCGTTTAGATAATGCTATTTATCGAGCTGGTTTTGCTCCTTCTAGAGCTCAAGCTAGACAATTAGTTAATCATGGACATTTCCAAGTAAATGACAGAAAGGTTAGTATCCCTTCATACCAAGTAAAAGTTGGTCAAGTTATTAAAATCAAAAAATCAGCAAAAGCTAATAGATATTTCCGTGATTTACCAGAAAAATTAAAGAATTTTGCTAGTGATCAAAAAAGTTGGTTGGCTACTGATGTTAAAGAATTAAGTACTAAGGTTTTACACGAACCTAAGCAACAGGATTTACCATCTAACATTAAAACTCACATGATTATTGAGTTCTACTCAAAATAATAAATAATTTTTTAAAAAATTAAAAAAATAATATGGAACAAATAGCTTTACCCAAAAAAATAGAATTTCAACAAGGAGCCAATTCTAATGAAGGTTTGGTAATTGTTGAACCTTTGTATCCTGGTTATGGTAATACTATTGGTAATTCTTTACGTCGGGTGCTATTATCATCTCTATCTGGTTCAGCTGTCGTTGGTGCTAAAATCAAAGGAGCTAAACATGAATTCATGGCTTTGTCAGGAGTAAAAGAAGATGTTATTGATATTATTTTAAACTTAAAACAATTACGTCTAAAGGTTTTAAGCGATACTGATGAGGTTATTAAATTAGAATTAAACGTTCAAGGAAAAAAGCAAGTTACTGCCAAGGATATAAAAAAGAATGCTGAGGTAGAAATTGCTAACCCAGAATTAGTTTTAGCTAATATTACTGATGCTGCTGGAAACTTGAGCATGGACATCTACGTTAGCCGTGGGGCTGGTTATTCTTTTGCTGAAAAAGCTAAAGAGAATAACAAAGAGGTAGATTATATGGAAATTGATCCAATCTTTTCTCCGATTTTGGGAGTTAATTATAAAGTGGAAAATGTTCGTGTTGGTAAAATGACTAACTGGGATAAATTAATCCTAGATGTAAAAACTGATGGAACAATTTCTGTGGAAGATGCCTTCTCTCGTTCGGTAAAAATTTTAGTTGAACAATTTAATTCTTTGGCTGGTATCAAAATTGAAAAAGCCGAAAAAGAATCAAAAAAGTCTAAAAAAGAAGAAAAGGAAGACGAAGAATAAAAATATAAATAATTTTTAAATAATATGAGACATAAGAATAAGGTGAAAACTTTAGATCGAACTAAAGAAGCTCGAGAATTGATGTTAAGAAACTTGGCTTCCAGTATTATTATTTACGAAAAAGTAAAGACTACTGAAGCTAAAGCTAAAGCTGTTAAACCATTACTTGAAAAACTTATTACTACTGCCAAGAAAGGTGATTTAACTGCTCGAAGAAATTTACTAAAAGTTATTCTTCAACCAAAAGCTGTTAATAAGGCTTTAGAGGTTTTAGCTGAAAGATATAAAGAGAGAAGTGGTGGCTACTCTAGAATTGTTAAAATTGGTCCACGTCAAGGTGATGGAGCTGAAATCGTTCAAATTGAATTAGTATAATTAGTATTAAATAATATAAGATAAATAAGTATGAAAAATATTGAAAGAAAAGTCCATAAACTTGATGCCGAAGGTCAAAGCCTAGGTCGTTTATCAACTCAAATTGCTAATCTTTTGCGAGGAAAACTTAAACCAGAATTTCAAGCTCATTTAGATTTGGGTGATGTTGTGGAAATTGAAAATATTAAAAAAATAAAATTTACCGGCAAGAAAATGGACCAAAAAAAATATTTTAGTCACTCTGGTTACCCAGGAGGATTAAAAGAAAAGAAAATGAAAGATGTTTGGCAAAACGATCCAGCCGAAGTTTTACGTCGAGCTGTTAAAGAAATGCTTCCAGCAACTAGACTTAGAAACGACATGATGAAAAGATTGATTGTTAAATAATTCTAAAATTTAATTTTTAAATAAAATGACAGAAACAAAAAAGAAAGCAAGTTCTGTGGCGGTAGAAAAAAAAGAACCTGCAAAAAAAGAAAAAAAAGTAAAAAGTGATGCCTCTGGCAAATATATTCAAGCTATTGGTCGTCGTAAGACCTCAGTAGCTCAAGTTAGAATGTATGAAAAAGGAACAGGCGTCTTTACTGTTAATGGAGTTGATGCTTTAGAATTTTTCAAAAAAGAAGATAACATTAATTTAGCTTTGCAACCTTTAAAAGCTGTTTCTAAATTAAAGGATTTTGATTTATCAGTAGTAGTAAAGGGTGGTGGAACATTTGGGCAAATAGAAGCTACCAGCCATGGTATTGCTAGAGCTTTGCTAAAATACGATCCAGAGCTTAAAGCTATTCTAAAAACCGGTGCTTATCTAACTCGTGACCCTCGTCAAAAGGAAAGAAAGAAACCAGGTTTGAAAAAAGCTCGTAAGGCTCCACAATGGTCAAAACGTTAATCAGTATTTATCTATATATCAAAACCCCTATCTTTTAGGGGTTTTGTTAAATAAAAAAATGAAGTTAGCTATTTCTTTCATTGCCTATAATCAAAGTACAGCCAAGTACTTAGACTTTCTTTTAAAATCATTAAAAGAAAGTATTAATTTGACTAAAAATACTTTTACTGATTTAGATCCAGTGTTTTTTGTTTTTGATAATAGTGACAAGGATAGAGAGGTTAATAAAGAAATTTTGTATAAATTTTTTTCAGATAATAGTTTAGAATATAAAATTTGGGATGAAAATGAAAATTTAGGCTTCGCTAAGTCCTATAACATTATGCTGGATGAGGCCATAAAGGAGGGAATTGAGCTATTTTTGGTTATCAACCCAGATGTTTTAGTAAAAGAAGACTTTCTATTAGAGCTACTTAAAAAAGCAGAGAGCGACAATGAAACTAGTGTTTTTTGCCCCCAAATACTATATTGGGATTTTGCTAGCAATAAATTAACTGATATTATAGATAGTTATGGCGTTTCTTTAAGCTCTAGCCATCGTTTTTTTGACAGGGGACAAGGATTAAAAATGTCAGAGTATCAAGCTAAAGAACAAGAGGTTTTTGGTTTTTCTGGTGCTGGGGCTTTGTTCAGACTTTCTAAAATGTTAGATGTGGCTCTATTTAATGGTATAAGAAGGGAATTCTTTGATGAAATGATGTTTATGTACAAAGAAGATGTAGATTTATCATATCGTCTGCAATTAGCCGGAGAAAGGATTATGTTCGTTCCTGAGTCTATTATGTACCACGACAGAAGCTTGTCTTCTTTGAATAATGGTTTGCTTAAGAGAATATTTGCTAAAAGGAATAATTTTTCAGCGGAAAACTCTTTGATAAACCAATTAATTATTTTAGAGAAGATAAAAAGACTGCCATTTTCCTTTAAAGTACGCTATTTGACAAAAATTAGAAAAGTTTTATTAATAATTTTTTCACTATTTTTTGTCAAAAAATCATTGAAGAAATTCTTAGTTTTAAGGCCTCAAATTGAACAAAAGGGCCTGAAAATAGGGGGTAAAATAGAGGAAGTGAGAAAGATTGAGTCTTTTATTAAAAACTCTTGACTTATTTTTTAAAATGTGATTTAATTAACTTACTAAAACGTTTATATTTAATCTATATAAAATATGGAGAATGTATTAAAAACCTTACTTCAAGAGAAGAAAGAGAAAGAAATGATCAAATTAAATGCTGTTGAAATTGTCAACGCTTTATTTGATGAATTGCAAGAAAGAGAGAAGGATATCTTGTCTCGTCGTTTTGCTTTAAAAAACAAAGATTATCAAACTTTGGAAGAGATTGGTAAATTACATAATCTAACCAGAGAAAGAGTTCGTCAAATTGAAAGAGCTAGTTTGAATAAGATTAAAAAAATTAATGACTTTGAAAAGTATTTAGTTGATTTGAAATCAGTTGTTGATGAGTTAATGGCAGAACATGGCGGTATTATGGAAAGAGAATTCTTATTAGACATTCTAGCAGTTCTTTCTTTCCAATCTAAAGAAACTGATGCTTCTTTTGACCAAGATATCTACAAAAACTATTTAGATTTTGTTTTGAGCGAATTATTAGATGATCATATTGAAAAAGTTGATAAGTCCGATAAATTTAATACTTTCTTTAAAGCTAAAGATCAAGCAGTTGATTATTTAGAAGACATTGTAGAAGAATTAAAAGGTAAGTTAAAAGATGTTAAAGAGGTATTACCGTTTGAAGAATTAGTTGGTGTTTTAAAGAATTTAAAAACTTTTTCAGCTAATAAAGCTAAATTCTTAAAAGAAAATAGTCAATTAGATTTGAAAAAAATATTTAAAGATGAAATTTTCCCAGAATGGGCAGATATTATTGATCGCAACAAACCATTCTATTCTTTAATGCAAGCTGTTAAAGATGTTAACCCAAATAAATTTGGTTATTGGGGAAGTGATGACCGACCAGAGATCAAACCAAAAAGAATTTCTGATAAAATTTTCTTAGTTTTGAAAGAAGAGAAGAAACCACTCCATTTTACTGATATTACTAAAAGAATTAACGAAGTTAAATTTGACCACAAAAAGGTTAGCAGTGGTTCAGTTCATAATGAACTGATTCTAGATGATCGTTATGTCTTAGTAGATAGAGGTGTCTATGGTTTAAAGGCTTGGCAAAAATAACACATTTGATTAGATAAAAAAACGTCTCCTAACCGGAGACGTTTTTTGTTTGAAATATTTTGATTTTATTTAAAAAATATGCTAAACTAAAAGACGTAAAAATATGCAATTAGAAATAGATTTTTCTCCAATCCAAGAATTTTTTATGTTAGAGCCAGATGTGATGTTGTGGCGCTTTTTGGCGTATTTTGGTTGGATTATTTTTGGCATCATTTTTCTTTGGATGGCTTCTATTTTATGGTTAAAACATATAAGAGGCAAGTGGGGAGCTCAAAACAAATATATATTCTTAGCTATTGATATTCCTCGAGGTAATGTTCAATCACCGCAAGCGGTAGAAAACTTGTTTACTTATTTGGGCGGTGCTCACGGAACTCAGAATTTCTGGGACACTTGGTTTGCAGGAGAGTATCAATTATCTTTTAGTTTTGAAATAGTTAGCCTGGAGGGTTATACCCAATTTATCATTAGAACCCCATCTCAGTATAGAAATCTAGTCGAGGCCGCTGTCTATTCTCAATATCCTGATGCTGAAATAGTAGAAGTTGATGATTACTGCGAGGGCTTTCCTAGAAAGTTCCCTGATCAAGAATATGATATTTGGGGAACTGAATTTATTCTTTCTTCACATTATATGTACCCTATTAGAACCTATCGTGACTTTGAACATAAATTAGGTCCAGAGGAAATAACTTTTAAAGATCCGATGGCCGAATTAATGGAGTTGTACAGTAGTTTAAGAAAGGGAGAAAATATTTGGTTTCAAATTATTGTTATTCCAACTGATTTTGCTTGGGTTAATGATGGTAAAGAAGAAATTGATAAGATATTGGGTAGAAAGACAGGCAAGGTTTCAATGGCTAATAAGATTATTGATTTTATTTTAAAAGCAGTTGAATATGTTAGTGAAGCTATTTATCAAATTTGGGGTGATATTGAAGACAAGAAAGCCGATGAGAAAAAGGTTTCTATGATGGAGTTAACACCTCGACAGAAGAGAAAAATTGAGGGTTTAGATAAGAAAGCTTCTAAGTTGGGATTTTTATGTAAACTTCGCATGGTTTATATTGCTAAAAAAGAAGTTATGAATAAACCAAAAGCTAGCAGTGGTTTTGTTGGTTTTATTAAACAATTTACTGACCTTGATTTAAATGGTTTCAAACCAGATATGAAAAAGACTGCTACCAAAGCTATATATTTTAACAAAACAAAAGAGTTAATTAGAAAGAAAAATAATTTAATTAATAACTATATTGATAGAAATGATTGGGCTGGTATAACTCCTTTTTTGCTTAATATTGAAGAACTAGCCACTCTTTGGCACTTTCCAATTGAAGCTATTTCTAATGCTCCACTAGTTCAAAAGACTACAGCTAAAAAATATAAACCACCGGCCAACTTGGCCGTGGACGAATCTAACTCTGATATGGATTCGCTCAAGGAAGATTTATTAAGTGAGGATTATTCTCGTATAAAAAAATAAGTGCAATGAAACATACTCGCAAAAAAAGAATAGGCATTGATGCCCGATTTTATGGCCCTATTGGAAAGGGCCTTGGTCGTTATGTACAAGAAATTGTAGATAATGTTTTGCGTTTGGACAATGATAATGAGTATGTTATTTTTTTGCGACGGGAGAATTTTGATGAATTAGTTATTAGTGATTTTCCAAATGTAAAAAAGGTTATTGTTGATATTCGTTGGTATACCTTTAAAGAACAATTATTATTTCCTTTCTATATTTGGCGTGAGCATTTAGATCTAATGCATTTTCCACATTTTAATGTTCCTTTTTTTGTATCAACAAAATTTGTGGTGACTATTCATGATCTCATTTTAACTAAATTTAAAACTATTAGAGCCACTACTTTAAGTCCACTAATGTATAATCTAAAAGATTTATTTTATCGTTTAATAATTAAAAGAGCTTTAAAAAAATCACAGAGAATTATTACAGTTTCTAATTTCACCAAGGATGATATTATTGAGCAATTTAAAGTTAAAGCTGACAAAATAGAAGTTACTTATGAAGGGGTGGCTAATTTAGCTAAGGGAAGAGATTCTTTATTTGTAGCTAAATTAAACGAAGATGAAGTTTTAAAAAGTTATAATATAGAACATCCTTTTTTGCTTTATGTCGGTAATGCCTATCCACATAAGAATTTAGATTTTTTAGTAAAAAACTTTTTGCAACTTTATCAAGAGAATAAAGATTTGCGTTTAGTGTTGGTAGGGAAAGAAGATTATTTTTATAAACAATTAAAAAATTTAGTAGTTAGTTTAATTCCAGCCCAAGAAGAATGTCCTATTATCTTCGCTGGTTATGTCCCGGATGATAAGTTGGAGGTGCTGTATCAAAAAGCTCTGCTTTATGTCTTTCCTTCGTTATATGAGGGTTTTGGTCTGCCACCGCTAGAGGCAATGGCTAAATCTTGCCCTGTACTTAGTTCTAATGTTAGCAGCATGCCAGAAATTCTAGGTGAGGCCGCTATTTATTTTAATCCAGAGAATGGAGATGATTTTAAGAAACAGGTTAAATTATTAATTAATGATAATTCCTTAAGAGAGGAGATGATAAGCAGAGGGCTAGAACATAGCAAAAAATATAGTTGGTGGGATTGTGCTTTCAAAACCTGGAAAATTTATCTACAATAATTTGTATGGAAATAAAGAAACATAAAATTAAAATTTTATCCGATAAGCAAAACTCTAGTTTTGTGGTGGATTTGCGTTTAGAAAAACCAAAAACAGTAACTGAACCACAAACCTCTAAACCAGTTTTAGAAAAGAAAAATTGGACAACTGAGAATTTTGTTTTACCTAAAATTAAAGAACAAAAGAAAAGAAGGAGTTTTAAGTTTAAATTTAAAGTTCCTAAAATTAAATTTAAACTTAAGAATCCTTTGACTGGAATGAAGAGGATAAGATTTAGATTTGGTAAAAAAAGAAATTTTTGGAATTCTGGTCGCTTAACTTATCCTAAAAAGGGTAGAGCTTTAATATATTTTGTATTGCTATTATTAGTTTTAATAATTCCTTTTAAGATATATTCCTATTATCGTTTAGTAACTGATGAAAAGATAAAAAATAGTTTACTAAATTATTCAGTTTCAGGAGTTGAGGGTTTTATTTCAGCTTCAAATAATTTTGGTAATTTAGATTTAGCTCAAGCTCAAAGAAATTTTTTACAAGCTGGAAAAAACTTTTTATCCTTAGGCCAAGAATTACAAAAAATGGATGAGTTTGTAGTTTTACTTGCTTCTTTATCTGATAAGAAAGAATTACGTCTAGCCGCTCAATCTAAAAATATTGCCAAAGTTGGGGTTTATCTTTCAGCGGCTGGCAATGATTTAAGTTTAGCGGTTAATGCTTTAATTGAATCTTTTTCGGCTGATAAAAAAACTACTGATTTTTCTGATTTTTATACCTATAGCAAAAAGTCTCTTAGCAATTTTAAAAAAGCTAATAAATATTTAAAAAAAATAGATTCTTCTTCAGTCCCAGAAGAATATCGTCAGCAGTTTATTGATTTACAATCCAAGGCAGTGATACTAGAAAATAATATGAGTGATTTTGTAGAATTGATACCAGCCTTGGAAGATTTTTTAGGAATAAAAACTGATAAAAAATACTTGGTGGTTTTTCAAAATAATGCTGAACTTCGAGCTTCTGGTGGTTTTGTTGGTAGCTACGCCTTAATTGATTTAAAGAAGGGGAGAATAAAAAATATCGAAGTGCCAGCTGGTGGTTCTTATGACACTGAAGGTGGAATGAGAGTTTTAGTTGAATCACCAAAGCCTTTGCATTTAGTAAAATCAACTTGGTATTTTTGGGATGCTAATTGGTGGCCAGATTGGAAAATGTCAGCAAAGAATTTAATGTGGTTTTTAGAAAAAAGTAGTGGTCCAAGTGTTGATGGAGTAATTTCAATAACCCCTGACGTTTTACGTGATATTTTAGAAATAACCGGCCCAATAGATTTAACCGAAAAATATGGAGTGCTTGTTGATTCCAATAATTTTTGGGAATTGATTCAAGAAATTGTGGAAGTAGTTGGACAACCAGAGGTTTATCAAGATAAAAATTTAAAAACTGATATTTTAAGTCGAGTTGATATCCCAACTTCGACTGCTACTTCTAGCTTAGAAATAGCTACTAGTACTGCTACCACCACTGAGACCTTACTGCGCAATGAGCCTAAAAAAATAATTGGTGATTTGATGAGTAAAATTATGAGTGTCTACTCCACTAATTTTAATCGTGAGATTTTGTTTAAAACTCTTAAGGTTTTAGAAGATAATTTATCTAAGAAGAATATTCTTTTGTATTTTACTAATGATAAATTGCAAGCAGAAGCTGAAAGTAGATCTTGGGCGGGAAGAATTAAAGACGCACCACTTGATTATTTAATGGTAGTTGATACTAATATCGCTGGCGGAAAAACTAGTTATTTTGTTGAGAACGATTTTTCTTTAGCGGTTAACATTAAAGCTGACGGTAGTATTGTAAATAAATTAACTATTGATAAGAAGCATTTGGGCCAGAAAGGTGATTTGTTCTCTGGCATTAGAAATGTTAATTGGCTTCGGGTTTATGTTCCTTTAGGTAGCACCTTAATCTCGGCTCAAGGTTTTTCTCAACCAGAAGCAAAATATTTTAAAGAAGCTGAAGCTACTGCTGTTAAAAACGAGGTTGTGCTAAACACTGAGGAAAATTATGAATTAGACCCTCTTAGCCAAACTAAGATTTATCAAGAGTCCGGCAAAACAGTTTTTGCTAATTGGACTATGGTAGATCCAGCTCAAAGCGATGTAATTGAGATTGAATATAGATTACCATATAATTTTTATACTTTATTTGAAGCATCAGAAAAAACTTGGTGGGAAAAATTATTTCCCCAAGAGAAGCAAGTAAAGTATTCTTTGTTATGGCAAAAACAAGCCGGTTCTAAACCTAGCCAGATTAATTTTTCTTTTGCTTCTGATTTAATCTGGTCACCAATTTGGGTTTACCCAACTGAGGCTAAAATGTCACAAAGTCAGGTAGACTTTTCTGGAACTTTAGATGGTGACAAATATACAGCTATAATTTTTGAATAATAAAAATAAAAATATGAAAAGATTATTTAAGAAAAAAAACAATCAAATGGAAGATAATTCTTCCAGCGAAGAATTAGTCTTTACCAAGCATAAAATTGATCCAGCTGAGCTTGCGCCTGAAGTTAGTTCAGCGCCTTTTAAAGGTTCTAGTACTTCTCATCGTCGTTTAAGTGAAGAAGAAGTCCATCAAGACCTGATGGATATTTATAGTAATGATGGAGACTTGCCAGATTTTAAAACAATTAAAATTAAAAAGAAAAAACCTTTCTTTTTGTCCTTTTTGTATTATTTAATATTTTTAGCAGTTTTAGGTTCTTTGGTTTATTTTGTCTCCGATTATATTAAAAATAATAAAGATGCAGCTTCAGTTTTAGAAATTGAAATTACCGCTCCAGCTAAGGTAGCTTTAGGAGAAGAGTTTGTTTATGAAATAAATTATAAAAATGACAGTAATTATACCTTGAGCGATGTTAATTTAGAAATGAATTATCCAGAAAATTTTGTTGTCGCTGAAGTTTATTCTGTAGAGAGTTATCGTGATAATAAATATTGGCAGATTTCTGAAATTGGTCCTAAGATTTCAGGAACTATTAAAGTTAGAGGAAAAATAATTAATAAAGAAGGGGTTAATAATCTATTGTCAGTTAAAGCCAACTATGGATTGAAGGGTATTACTTCTCGTTTTGATAAAGAATCTTTTTGCACCGTGTCAATTGGTAGCATTCCTTTCAAGGTTGAAGAGAGTCATTCTACTACCGTTTTGGTAGGAGAGGAATATCCCTTGGAAATTAAAATTAGTGATTTTCCTCAAGACAAAATTTCTAACTTTCAAATATTTTTTAACAATTCCGAAACTATTGCTTTAAATTATAATGAAAAAGATAACGAAGAAGCTATCAAAAATAATTTAATAGAAAAAGTTGATGCTAAAGTTTTTAAAATTAATCCGCAGGTTGATAAGGAGTTGAAATTTACTTTCCGCTATAAAGCTAGTGAAAAGAAAGAAGAAGCTCAAATGCTAACTTGGGGTTTAAAATACGTTGATGAAAGTGGAAAAGAGTTTATCTTTTTTGAAAAGCCAGAAGAATTGGATGTTATCAAAAGTGATTTGTATTTAAATCTTTCAATTAATGATTCAACTGAAGATTTTCCAGTTAACTTTGGTGAACAACTTGATTATGTTATTAAGTATTCTAATAAGGGGGATAAAAAGATGAAAGATTTAGTTATTATGGCCGTGTTTGAAGGTGATTCTTTAAACCTTAATTCTTTGAAAGATGTAAACCATGGAAAGGTTGGTCGTAAAACAATTAGTTGGAGTTACGCTGAGGTATCAGATTTAGAAGAACTTAGTCCGGGACAAAGTGGTGAGATTAAATTTTCTTTAAATGTAGCTGATGCTAAAAATATTGATTATAATCAAAAGTTTGAAATTAAAAGTTATGCTCAATTTAGTATTGGTAATATTGAAGAATTTAAGGAAGATGCTGACAGATTAAGCGATAATCGTAGTAATATTATTACTAATAAGCTAAATAGTGATTTAGCTATTAGCGAAAGAGTATTATATTTTGATGATGATAATATTCCAGTTGGTTCTGGACCACTACCACCAGAAGTGGGGGAGAAAACAACTTTTAGATATTATTGGACATTAAAAAATACTTTGCACGAACTTCGAGATTTAAAAGTAGAATTAGATTTACCAGATTATGTTATTTGGAATAATGCATATAAGGTTAGTGCCGGTAATTTAAATTTTAATTCTGATGGTAACATTGTAACTTTTAATATTTCTCGTTGGCCATTGGGGGTTGATCAAGTTGATATTAGTTTTGATGTTAGTGTTATCCCAACTGAAGCTGAGTATAATAAAATAATTATATTATCATCCGGTTCTAAGCTAGAAGCTAGTGACAGTGAAACTAATGCCACTATCTACAAAGAAACTGATGTAAAAACTAGTAAACTAGAAGATGACTCTATCGCCGCCTATAACAATGATGGTCGAGTAAAATAATTTATGCCAAACTTAAATATAAAAACAGCGCATGGTAATTTAAGCACTCCTTTCTTTATGCCTGATGCTACTCGTGGCTTTATCAAGCTTTGTAGCCCTCAGGAATTAAAGAAAGCTGGAGTTAAAGCTTTGGTGGTTAATACTTTTCATTTGTATCTACAACCCGGAGTTAAAGTTATCAAAAAGGCTGGTGGTATTCATAAATTCATGAATTGGGATGGACCACTACTATCTGATAGTGGTGGTTTTCAAATTTTTTCTTTGATTCATAAAAATGGAGCACTAGGAAAAATAACAGATAATGGAGCCATATTTAAATCACCTATTGATGGTTCTAAACATGAAATCACACCTGAAAAATCTATTCAGATTCAATTTGATTTAGGAACTGATATTATTGTTTGTTTAGATGATTGTCCACCTTATGGTTTTGATGAAAGAAAAATAGCTAAGGCAGTCGATAGAACAATTGCTTGGGCTAAGAGGTGCCACGAAGAATATATTAGACAAATTAAAAAAAGAAAATTAAAAGAAAATAATAGACCAAAGTTAGTCGCAGTTATTCAAGGAGGTATTAGCCGGGAATTAAGAAAGAGATGTCTTGATGGTTTAGAAGAAATATCTAATTCTGAATTTTTGGGAGAAAAAATTCCTTTTGCTGGTTATGGTTTTGGTGCTCGCCCCGTAGATGAGCAAGGAAACTTTTTGTTTGATATTTTAGATTATACTGCTAAATTAATTCCAGATGACAAAATGAAATTTGCCTTGGGTATCGGAACTCCCGCTGATATTTATCGTTGTCAGAAAATGGGTTGGAATATGTTTGATTGTGTTATTCCAACCAGGGAAGGGCGTCATGGAAAGTTGTATCAATTTAAAAAAGGAATAAAGAAAATTAGTAATCAGAATTTCTATCAAGAGACAACTATTAAGAAAGCTGTTCTTTCTTCTAATCTTAAGGCTATTAATCCCGACTCTGATATAAAAGAATTACAGGATAATTCTTGGGCTTTTCTGTACCATCTTTTTAAGGTTAATGAATCATATGGGCAAAAACTAGCCACTTTAAATAATCTTGAGTTCTATAACAAGATGATGCGCCTCCTTTGACTTTCAAAATAAATTATGATAAAGTTGTCTGTAATAAATTGATTTTTAGCTAAAACAATGAAAAA
>CAYTEZ010000006.1:0-22051 GCA_964437025.1 uncultured Gammaproteobacteria bacterium | reverse complement strand
AAAACAACCTGAAATAATCAGGTTGTTTTTATATATATAAAAATATAATATTATCTATCTCTTAAGCTTCTCCATCTCTTAGCTGATCTAGCTCTAGCTAATTCCTTTTCTAACATGGCTGACAAATGAGCAAATTCCACTGAGTCAATATTGCGTGAATTTTTAATTGATTCTTCAGCTCTCTTTCTAGCTTCTTCAGCTCGAGCGATATCAATTTCTTCAGCTCTTTCAGCTGTATCTGCCAAAATAATAATTTTGTCATGTAAAACCTCAACAAAGCCACCGGAAACTGAAATAATTTCAATAGAACCATCAATCTTTTTTAATTCCAAAACACCTGGTTTTAGAATTGACACCAATGGTAAATGACTTGGCAAAACTGTTATTTCGCCCTCAACTGTTGGCACTGAAATCTGAGTTATTTCTTCTTTAAAAACAACTCTTTCTGGTGTAGCTATTTCAAATTTTATTATTTTTTGTTCAGACATAATAATTTAATAATTGGAATTATTTACTAGAAACTTCTTCAATAGTTCCTTTCATATAAAAATCACTTTCGTTTTTATCGTCATGCTTTCCTTCAAGTATTTCTTTAAACCCTTTAACAGTATCGGCAATTTTTACATATTTTCCAGAAACACCAGTAAAAGTTTCAGCTACATGAAATGGTTGTGACAAAAATCTTTGAATTTTACGAGCACGAGAAACAGCTATTTTATCTTCGTCTGATAATTCTTCCATACCTAAAATAGCAATAATGTCTTGCAAATCTTTATATTTTTGTAAAACTCTTTGAACACCTAAAGCAACATTATAATGCTCTTCACCAACAATTTTTGGATCCAAAATAATAGAGAAAGAATCTAGAGGATCAACTGCTGGATAGATACCAAGTTCTGACAAGGAACGAGAAAGAACCACAGTAGAATCTAAGTGGCCAAAGGTTGTAGCTGGAGCTGGATCGGTTAAATCATCAGCTGGAACATAAACCGCCTGAATAGAAGTAATTGATCCTTTATTAGTAGAGGTAATTCTTTCTTGGAGTTCTCCCATTTCAGTAGCAAGTGTTGGTTGATATCCCACAGCACTAGGCATACGACCAAGCAAAGCAGAAACTTCGGAGCCAGCTTGGGTAAAACGGAAAATATTATCAACGAAGAATAACACATCTTGATTTTGTTCATCACGGAAATATTCAGCAATTGACAAACCACTTAAAGCTACACGAGCACGAGCTCCTGGTGGTTCGTTCATTTGACCAAATACCATCGCTACTTTATTAATAACACCAGCATCTTTCATTTCATGAAATAAATCATTTCCCTCACGAGTTCTTTCTCCCACACCAGCAAAAACAGAATAGCCTCCATGAGCTTTAGCAATGTTATTGATAAATTCTTGAATAACAACAGTTTTTCCTACACCAGCACCACCAAATAAACCAACCTTACCTCCTTTAGCAATAGGGCAGATAAGATCAATAACTTTAATACCAGTTTCTAAAATTTCAGTTTTGGTTGATTGTTCAGCAAATTCTGGAGCACTACGGTGAATCTCATATCTCTTAGCCTCTTTTAAATCTTCACCGTCATCAATTACTTCTCCTAAAACGTTAAAAATTCTACCAAGAGTTTTTTCTCCAACTGGCACAGTTATACCTTTACCAGTGTTTAAAACTTGATCTCCTCTTTTTAAACCGTCAGTTGATCCCATAGAAACAGTTCGAACAACGTTTGAACCTAAGTGTTGTTGAACCTCCAAAACCAACTTCTTGCCATTAACTTCAGTTTCTAAAGCTGTATAAATACTTGGCAATTCTTCAGCAAAACAAACATCAACAACCGCGCCAATAATTTGTTTTACAATTCCAATTTTTTTATTTTCTTTTTCCATATTGTTTTAATTCTTTATATTTAAATTTTATTATTTAGAACTTAAAGCGTTGGCCCCGGCTGAGATTTCTGAAATTTCAGAGGTAATAGCTGCTTGTCGAGCCTTATTATAGAACAAAACCAATTCCTTAACCAAGTCAGTGGCAGCTTCAGTAGCTTGATGCATAGAAGCCATTCGAACACTATGTTCAGAAGCATTAGACTCAAGTAATGCTTGAAATAATTGAACCTCAATTAAACGTGGTAGCATTTGATCTAATACCTTTTGTGGAGTTGGTTCATAAATAAACTGATACTTATATTTATCATCTTGTAAATGTTTTACTTCCTTTTCCTTTATAAATGGTTTGTTAGTAGTTACATTCTCGGTTTTTCCAACTACTCCTAAATATTCATCAATAGCATTAATATCAACTGGCAAAATTTGTTTAACTCGAGGAACTTGTTTTATTGAATTAACAAAATCAGTATAAGCCACAAAAACTTTATCATATTTTTGAGCTAAGAAATCATCAATTAACATTTTAGCTATTGGTTGAACTTCTCTAATTTCAGAAACAAAATCAGCTTTATCAAATTCGGCTGAAACATTATATTTAAAACGACCATTAACCATTATTCCTTTTTTACCAACTAAAATAAAATCAGTCTCTAAATCACCTTGCTTCTTTATTGAAGCTACAGCCTTGTTAACAATATTAGAATTAAAACTACCACACAAACCGCGGTTAGAACTAATCAAAACAATAGCCACCTTTTTAATCTCCGAGCGAGATGTTAACAAAGGGTGAATATTTTCTTTAGAATCGGCAGAAGCAGCAATATTTAAAACAGTTAACCAAGCCAAATTAGAATAGGTTCTGGTCTTAAGCACAGCCTCAATTGATTTTCTCATTTTTGAAGCTGAAACCATTTCCATGGCTCTGGTAACTTTTTTAATACTACCAACTGATTTTATTCGACGTTGTATTTCCTTGGTTTTAGCCATAAGAAAGAAATTAATTTATTCTTTAATTAAGTAATCTAAAGTTTCTTTGTAGTTTTGAATTGATTTTTTAATCTTTCCTTCAGTTTCTTCTTCTAAAACTTTAGTATTTCTAATAGTTTCCAAAACATCAACTGCTGTATTTTTGAAATAAGCAATTACTTCTTTTTCAAACTCCTTTATTTTTTTTACTGGGACATCATCTAATAATCCATTAATTAGAGAGAAGAAAATAACTACTTGTTCAGCTACATCAACTGGTTCATATTGACCTTGTTTTAATATCTCCATTAATCTTTTTCCTCTTTCTAATTTTCTCTTAGTATCTTCATCTAAGTCTGAACCAAATTGAGTAAAGGCAGCTAATTCTCTAAACTGAGCTGCTTCTAAACGCATCTTTCCAGCTACTTTTTTCATCGCTTTAATTTGGGCACTACTACCAACACGAGAAACTGACAAACCAGCATTAATAGCCGGACGTGTTCCTTCATAAAACAAATCTGACTCTAGATAAATTTGTCCATCAGTAATTGAAATAACATTAGTTGGAATATAGGCTGAAACATCACCCGCTTGAGTCTCAATAATAGGTAAAGCAGTAATTGATCCTCCACCGTATTCTGAATTTAATTTACAAGCTCTTTCTAGTAAACGAGAATGAAGATAGAAAACATCACCTGGATAAGCTTCACGTCCCGGAGCTCTCTTTAATAACAAAGAAAGTTCACGATAGGCAACAGCGTGTTTAGATAAATCATCATAAATAATTAAAACATCTTCTCCTTTATCTAAGAAATATTCGGCCATAGCACAACCAGCATAAGGAGCAATGTATAATAAGGAAGCAGGAGAAGAAGCGCCAGCTAAAACTACAGTAGTATAATCCATAGCCCCAGCTTCTTCTAACTTAGCTACGATATTTGCAACCTTAGATTCCTTTTGCCCAATACCAACATAGATACATTTAATATTTTGTCCTTTTTGATTGATAATAGTATCAATAGCAATAGCAGTTTTTCCAATTTGGCGATCACCAATAATCAATTCTCTTTGTCCGCGACCAATTGGAATCATCGCATCAATAGCTTTAATACCAGTTTGTAATGGTTCTTTAACTGAAGCACGAGTAATAACACCAGGAGCAATCTTTTCTACTGGATAAAAATTCTTTGATTCAACTTTTCCTTTACCATCCAAAGCAACTCCTAAAGGATTAACCACTCGGCCAATAATAGCGTCTCCAACTGGAACCTCCAAAATTCTTTTAGTTGAAAGAACTTCATCACCTTCTTTAATAGCGGTAAAATCATCAAAGATAATAGCTCCCACTACATCTTCTTCTAAGTTTAACACTACACCAACAACCTCTTTGT
Organism: uncultured Gammaproteobacteria bacterium; assembly: GCA_964437025.1. Classification (GTDB taxonomy): domain Bacteria; phylum Patescibacteriota; class Patescibacteriia; order Patescibacteriales; family UBA12465. The sequence continues at coordinate 17,801 of CAYTEZ010000006.1, read as the reverse complement.
CGCCTGATTTAAAAATTAAAATTTCACTCATCATCACATCAGCTAAACCTGATACCATAGCAATACTATCGGAAATTTTTAAAACCTTTCCTACAGTTTGCTCTTTAACTTCATTTTTAAAATCAGTAATTTGTTTTTTAATCTGTTCGATTATAAATTCTTTATTAGGCATACGTTTATTTATTTATATTATTTTTTAAACTATTTAAACTATTTTTTAAACTTCCATCGACAATCTTATCAGCATAACGAAGCACTACTCCGCCTAAAATATTTTCATCAAGTTTTTCAGTTAATCTTACACTTTTAGAATCAGTTTTCTTTTTTAAATAATCAATGATAACATCTTTTGATTCAGTTGATAATTTAAAAACACTAGAAACTGAAGCTATTAACTCTTTTTTTTCTTTATCCCAGATTTTGGAAAATTCTGAAATAATTTCATTAATACTACTATAATCATTATTAGCTATAATAAAATCAACAAAGCTTTTTACTTCTTTAGCTAAATCATCTTCGGCAGTATTTTCAACCAATTGGTATAGACCAAGAGCGTATTGTTGAGACAAAATTTTCATATTTTCTATTTTATTACACTAGCAATAATTTCCTTATCCTTTTCACTATCAATTTTTTCTTTAATAATTTTTTCAGTAGCTAATACTACCAAGTCACTTACTTCTTTTCTTAACTCTTTAAACATTGCTTCTTTTTCGGCTTGAATATTTTCCTTCTCTTTCCTTATTATTTCAGCTACTTCCTCTTTGGTTTTAGTTATTAATTTTTGACGGTTTTCTTCAGCTGTTTGATTAGCATTATTAATAATATCAGAATATTCTTTCTGAGCTTTGGCTAAAATATCACCGCTTTCTTTTTCGGCTAAAACTAACTTCTCTTCTATTTTTTTAGCATCATCTAAACTTTTCTCAATAGTTTTAGTTCTTTCTTGCATTATCTTAGCAATTGGTTTAAACGCAAAACGATACAAAACCAAAAAGATAATACCAAAGTTAACCGCTTGAGCAATTAATAATTTCACATCAACGTGAAAAATTGAAGTAATTGAATCCATATAATTTAATAATCAAATAATAAGCTAGCTCCTGCTCCCAAAAAGGAGCAGTTTGTCAGATTATTATTTAATACTGAAAGCGATAACCAAAGCGTAAATAGCAATAGCTTCAGCGAAAGCACAAGATAATAACATTGGAACTAAGATTTTTCCAGAAGCTTCTGGATTTCTTCCAATAGATTCCATAGCTTTTGTACCGATTAAACCGATACTAAGAGCTGGAACGATAGAACCAAGGGCAATAGTTAAAGCCTTAGCAAACATGATTTTTTCCATAATTTTTTTAAATTAATTAATAATTAATTTATTTATTTTAAATAATAAATTACTCTTCTTCCTCCTCGGGAGCAGTACTGATAGAAAGGTATATCAAAATCAAAATAGCAAAGATCATAGCCTGAATCAAACCAACAATAATTTCCAATGCCATAAAAGGTAAAGGAACAATAAAGGCACAAATAGCAGACATAGCTGATAGCAATACTTCACCAGCAAAAATATTTCCAAAAAGACGGAAGGACAAACTAGCAGCTTTGGCAAACTCACCAATTAATTCAACTATACCAACAAATATTTTAACTGGGTTAACTAATAATACAGTAGGATCTTTAAGAACTTTTTTAGGAATCGCTATTATCATATTAATGTTAATATAGCGATTTAAGTAATGCCAAAAACCATTAGCTAAATTACCAAAAATATGGACCACGACCAAACCAACTGAAGCTAAAGCTAAAGTAGTATTTAAATCAGCGGTTGCTCCTCTAAAAAAGGGAATAAAAACTCTTTCTCCGTGTTCGGTAACTATTTTTCCAATAGAACCAATACCAGGGAAAAGGCCCAACCAATTATTTAATAAAATAAAAAAGAAAAATGACAAAACAATTGGTAAAAACTTAATAGATTTCTGTCTACTACCAGTTACTTCGTCAGAAATTCCCAAAAACCAATCCATTATAACTTCTAAAACATTCTGAAAGCCACGAGGAATTTTTCTAATTTTTCCCTTTAAACTAAAAGCTATAATAATAACCACTAATAAAATAATCCAAGAATTAATTAAAGAGTTGGTTACGGAAAAGCTACCAATATTAAAAATCGGTTCGGCATATAGAGTATTTTCGTGTATAACTTCTCCTTCTGGTTGTTGTGTTTCGCCTGACATAATTTAATCTTTTTTTATTTGATTTTTTTTATAATTTTCATCGATCTTCTTTGATTCTTTTAAAACATATCTGGTTAAACCAAAAATGGAAACCACAAATGAAAGACCCAAAGATATTAGAAAATAACGTGGTGAACTAGAAAATTTTTTGTCCAAATGAGACCCTAAAAAGAATCCAATAACTACCGGCATTATAATCCACGCCGAGAAACCAAAAGCAATATTCATTGCTATGTTCCAATCAAAACCTTTTCTATTTTCTTTTTTCATCACAAAAAAATGACTCAAAAACTTTAACAATTTTTGAATTTTATTATGTTTATATTAATACTTTAATATTAACAACTAATTATATTAACAAATAAAAATAAAAGTCAAGGGTGAAAATCCCTTGACCTTTATTTGTTTTTAAGCAATATTTTAAGCTTTTATATTAAAAAAAGCCAAAGAGTTTTTCCACAATAATGGCTCGATTTCGTCTACACTAAGACCCTTAATCTCAGCAATTCTTTTGGCCACTTCTTTAACCCAAACCGGGTTATTTCTTTGACCGCGATGTGGAGTTGGGGATAAATAAGGAGAATCGGTCTCAATCATAATATTTTCTAAAGGAGATCGTCTAATTACATCATCAAAACTAGAAACAAAGGTAATGAGGCCGGTAAAGGATATTTTTAGGCCTAAATCAAAGTATTTTTGCGCCCATTCATAATCACCAGAAAAACAATGAATAACCCCCCAATTTTTAGATAAATTATTATTTTTTCTAAAATTAGCCAATATTTCGTATAAATCATCATGGGCTTCGCGACAATGAATAATTACCGGAAGCTTATTCTTCAAGGCAAACTCTAGTTGCCTGATAAAGATCTGTTTTTGTCTATTTTTAGCCCTTATTTCGCTTTCTTTGTCTGGAGCATCTAAATGGTAGTAATCCAGTCCAATCTCCCCTATAGCCACGATTTTAGGGCTTGTATCAATCAACGCTTGATAGTCAGACTCAACAAAATCTTCTGCCCGACTATGAAATTCATATTTACCGTTTTCATTATCATTTTTAACTAAAATATCCTGAGTATGAATTGGATGAAGACCAATAGCGCAGTAGACACCTTTATCAAAGTTTTTAGCTAATTCCACTGCTCTCTGCGAAGTTTTAAATTCAGACCCAACCACAACCATAAAAACATTCTCACTTAAGGCATTACTAGCCACAGTTAAAGAATCATCTCTATAATCTTTAAAATTTAAATGACAATGTGTATCAATAAACATATAATTAAATATCAAGTTCTTCTAAAATCTTTTTAGTGGAACGAGAAATGTTTTTAGGAATATTTATTTTTATATTAACAAAATGATCACCAAATCCGCCACCTCTTAATTTAGGTACTCCTTTACCCTTTAATTTAAAAACTGTATTTGATTGAGTACCTTCGGGGATTTTTAAAGTAACTTCGCCTGAAACAGTTTCAACTGAAATCTTGTCACCCAAAATAGCTTGGCGAACAGAGATATAAACATCAGTAAAAATATCATATCCCTTTCTAACAAACTCTTCATTCTTTTTTACTCTAATTCTAAGTAACAAATCACCAGCTGGAAATCCTTTAACACCAGCATGACCTTTGCCTGATAAACGAATAGCCTCACCCTCATTGATACCAGCTGGTATTCTAACCTTCATTTTTTCTTGACCTTGATATATTCCTCTACCATTACATTTACTACATTTTTTTGAATAAATTTTTCCTTCACCCTGACAATTTGGACAAACAGTTTCACTCTGCATGGCGCCAAATATAGTTCTTTGTACTGTAAATACTCTACCCTTACCTTTACAAGTAGAACAAGTTTCTACCTTAGAGCCTGGTTCAGCTCCTTCACCGCGACAAACATCACATTTAGTTTTTTTATCAACAATAATTTCTTTTTCACAACCAAAAACGGCTTCCTTAAAATCAATAATTAATATTGCCTCTAAATCTTCTCCTCGATAAGATGTTTGTCTACTGGAACGCCCCGACGAAAAACCAAACATATCTCCCAGTCCGCCAAACAAATCACCTAAATCTTCAAAATTAACATTGGAACCAGAAAACCCATTTTGAAAACCAGAGAAATCAAAACCACCGGCACCAGCTTGATTGAAGTTGCTACCAAATTGATCATACTGTTTTCTTTTTTGTTCGTTTCCTAAAACTTGATAAGCCTCGTTAATCTCTTTAAACTTAGCCGAATCACCACCCTTATCAGGGTGGTGAGTGTGAGCTAACTTTCTAAAAGCTACCTTAATATCATTTTGCGAAGCATTTTTGGAAACTCCTAAAATTTCGTAGTAATCTTTGTTTGCCATAGATTATTTATTTTCTTCAACTTCACCTTCAACCACATTGTCGTCACCTTTATTTTCAGTACCAGTATTATTATTTTCGGGAGTACTTTTTTGAGCCTCATACATTGCTGCTCCAATTTTTTGTGCTACCTCGTTTAATTCTTCCATTTTCTTTTTCATTTCTTCATACTGTTCTCCATCCTTAATCTTTTTTAATTCTTCAACTTTTGTTTCTAATTCTTTTTTATCTTCTTCTTTCATTTTTTCACCTGATTCTTTTAATAATCTTTCAGTAGAAAAAACTACAGCGTCAGCTTGATTTTTAATCTCAATATTATCCTTCTTCTTTTTATCTTCATCAGCATGTAACTCAGCTTCCTTTTGCATTTTTTCAATTTCTTCTTTACTTAAACCAGAAGAAGATGTTATGGTAATTTTTTGTTCCTTGTTAGTAGCTTTATCTTTAGCAATAACATTTAAAATGCCGTTAGCATCAATATCAAAAGTAACCTCAACTTGTGGAATTCCACGAGGGGCTGGTGGTAAACCGTCTAGAATAAAGCGTCCTAGGGTTTTGTTATCTTGCGCCATTGGTCTTTCTCCTTGAACTACATGAATCTCAACGCTAGGTTGATTGTCAGCGGCGGTAGAGAAAATTTGTGACTTTGATGTTGGCACAGTTGTATTTCTCTCAATTAAAGGAGTAGCTACGCCACCTAAGGTTTCAATACCTAAAGTTAAAGGGGTAACATCAAGAAGTAAAACATCTTTAACATCACCTTGCAGTACGCCAGCTTGAACAGCGGCTCCAACCGCTACTACTTCGTCCGGGTTTACACTTAAATTAGGTTCTTTACCAAAAAACTCTTTAACTCTTTTTTGTACCAAAGGCATTCTAGTCATACCACCAACTAAAATGATTTCTTGAATATCAGAAACGCTCATTGAAGCATCAGCTAAAGCTTTTTTGCAAGGCTCCATGGTTTTTTCTACTAAATCAGAAATTAATTCTTCTAATTTAGCTCGACTTAATTTCATAACCAAATGTTTTGGTCCGCTAGCATCAGTAGTGATAAAAGGTTGATTGATTTCTGTCTCCATGGTAGTTGATAATTCAATCTTTGCTTTTTCAGCTGATTCTTTAATTCTCTGTAGGGCTAAAGAATCTTTAGATAAATCAATTCCTTGGTCCTTTCTAAATTCAGAAATAATCCAATCAATTATTCTTTGATCAAAATCTTCTCCACCTAAATGAGTATCACCATTAGTTGCTTTAACCTCAACGGTATCAGCTGAAATATCCAAAACAGAAACATCAAAAGTTCCACCACCTAAATCATAAACAACAACTTGTTGTCCTTTCTTTTTATCAAAACCATAAGCTAAAGCAGCGGCTGTTGGCTCGTTAATAATTCTTTTAACATCCAAACCAGCAATTTTACCGGCGTCTTTAGTAGCTTGTCTTTGAGCATCATCGAAATAAGCTGGAACAGTAATAACTGCTTCAGTTATTTTTTCTCCAATTTTAGCTTCAGCGTCAGCTTTTAATTTACTTAAAATCATAGCGGAAACTTCTTGTGGAGTATAATCCTTGTCGTTCATCTTAACTTTAACACCAGCTCCAGCTTGAACAATTTTGTAAGGTACTAATTCAATATCTTTTTTAACCTCAACGTCATCATACTTTCTACCAATCAAACGCTTCACAGAGTAAACTGTGTTTTCTGGATTAGTAACAGCTTGTCTTTTAGCTGATTGTCCAACCAAACGTTCACCATTTTTAGAAATAGCAACGATTGATGGAGTTGTACGATTACCTTCAACATTTTCTAAAATTTTTGGTTGACCACCTTCAATAATCGCCATGGCGCTGTTGGTAGTTCCCAAATCAATTCCTAAAATTTTTCCCATATTTTTGTTTTTAATTTATATTAATTTATTTTGTTTTAATTTTTATTGATTTTGGCTTAGATTCTGGAGCTTTAGGTATGGTAATTTTTAAAATGCCACCTTCAGCTACAGCACTAGCATCATCACCCGAAACTTTACTAGGTAAAGGTATGGATCTGAAAAAACTGCCTCGACGAATTTCTTTACGATAATAATTTTTTTCATCAACTTCAGTTTTTCTTTCCCCCTCACCTTTAATACACAAAACATCATTCTCAATGGAAATATCAATTTTTTCTGGATCAATACCAGCCAATTGAGTTTCCACCACAATATTATCCTTATCTTCATACATATCAACTGCCGGCATAAAACCATTGACCCCCCGGACAGTTGGGACAAATTCTGAAATCATTTTATCCATGTCTTCAAAATAATTGTCGCTCAAAAATGGGTTCCACTTTATAAGAGACATATTATTACATATTCTTTGACCAAAATAATTATTAAAAATTATAGATGGTTAAAGAAAAAAATTAATTTATTCTTTATTATTATTTTCTTCCGGCTCATTTAAAACTACTTTAGCCGGAATAATTACTTTTCCTTTTAATTTATACCCTGGGCGAATTTCTTTTAAAACAATTTCACCCTTTCCCTCAACTGCTTCCATACAATTATAATCAAATTTTTCACCTACTGCTTTAATTTCTTCTAAGCCGTTTCTAGTAAACACCTCTTGAAATTGTTTAATGACATATTTGATTCCCTCCACCCAAGGGTTATTACTATCATTTTCGTTTAAGGTACTAATGGACATTTTTAAATTTTCATAAACTGGTAAAAGTTCTAGAAAAAATCCCTCTAAGGCATATTTGGCAAATTCAGCTTTTTCTAGAGCAACGGTCTTATTTAAATTTTGGTAATCAGCTAAAGCTCTTTTTAACCTATTTTCTAAATCTTGTTTTTCTTCCTCTAATTTTTCTTTTTCAACTTTATCTAGGTCTGGCGTTAATTTCTGGTCTTTTTTGTTCATAATGTTATAGCTTACTTTTTAAGAAACGTATCAGATTTAAATTTTTTTCATAATCCATACGCATTGGCCCCAATAATCCAATTACTCCAGTTTTTCCCTCTCGATTATATTTTAAAATAACCGAGCTTAAAAAATTACCGAAAGGATTATTTGGCCCAATAAAAATTTGTTCACCTATTTTTAAATTATCAAAAATATCAGCAATAATTTCTTCCATTTTATCAATGATAACAGAAATATCACATACTACTTCACTGGCTTTAAATTCCGGCTGGATAAATAAATTGGAAACACCGGTATAATATAAATCGTTCTTATGAAAGGCCCAGAAAACAGCATTCTTTGATATCTCAGCTATTATCTTAGCAATCTTCTTAAAATCATCTTCCGAAGAAAATTTTAAATCAGCCAACATTTTAAACCCTTTATCCCCATCATCTTTATTTAATAAATAATTTTCTACATAATAACTATAAGCTTTATCGGTTGGTATACGACCAGCTGAAGTATGAGGTTGAAAAATATATCCATTTTCCTCTAATTCGGACATATCATTTCTAGCTGTAGCTGAAGAAATCCCTAAGTCATATTTTTCCACCAAAAAAGATGAACTCAAAGGTTGAGCAGTTTTAACATATTCTTTAATTAAAGCCAATAATATCTTTTCTTGGCGCTCACTAATACTCATAAAAAATATTTAATTATATCATCCGTGCTTATTATATAAAATTAGCACTCTTGTGTCAAGAGTGCTAATTGTTTATATTTCTATTGTATTTTAAGCTATTTCTTTATCTTGTTTCTAAGGAAAGCTGGAACATCCAAATCTTCTTCCCCAGAAACTGGGCTAGAAGCATCATTACTTCTAATCTTGTTTCTCAAAAAGGCTGGAGTGTCTAAACCAGCTGAGTCATCATCTTCTTTAGAGCTAGAACCTGAGATTTTTTCTTTATTAAAAATGTTTTTGGTAGAAGGAAAACTAAAAATTGATTTACGTGAATCTCGATCATCTTTTTCTTCTTCTTTTTTTGTATTAATTTCTTTTTCAAAGCTATCCATGATATTAAACTCTTTCTTGTTGTTTACATTAAAGAAGTCACTATCAATTTTTTTCTCTGGTTCTTTCTTGGCTGGTGTTGGTCGAGGATTTTTTTCGTTAAACCCAGTAGCCACAACTGTAACTTTAATTTCATCACCTAAATTTTCGTCAATTACAGCACCAAAAATAATTTTTGCATCTTTATGTGCTAAAGAATTAATCATCTTAGCTGCATCAGAAACATCAGACATACTCAATTCTGGTCCACCAGTAATAGTGAAAACAATTCCTTTAGCGCCATCAATTGATGTCTCTAACAAGGCTGAATTAATAGCTGATTTAACAGCTTCCACCGCCTTATTCTCACCGCTAGCCTGACCAACGCCCATCAAAGCAGTACCAGTATCTGACATAATAGTTCTAACATCAGCAAAATCGGCGTTGATAATTCCCGGAACGGTTATAATCTCTGAAATACCTTGAACTCCTTGGCGCAAGATATTATCAGCCATTTTAAAAGAATCAATAAAGGTTGTTCTCTTGTCAATTATTTCTAATAATTTTTCATTAGAAACTGTAATTATAGTATCAACCTTAGAAGCTAAGTTGGCATAACCATCTTCAGCTACTTTCTGACGAGCATTGCCCTCGAAGAAGAAAGGCTTGGTAACAACAGCAATAGTTAAAGCTCCTAAATCTTTGGCGATTTCGGCTACTACTGGGGAAGCACCAGTTCCAGTTCCACCACCTAAACCACAAGAGATAAAAACCATATCAGCTCCTTTTAGCATTTCTCTAATTTCATTCTGTGATTCCTCAGCTGCCTTTCTGCCAATTTCTGGATCCATGCCAGCACCTAAACCACGAGTAATATTTTTTCCAATATTTAATTTATAGCTAGCTCGACTATTTTGTAAGGCTTGTATGTCGGTATTGATAGCAATAAATTCAACACCTCTGATACCGGCTTCAATCATTCGATTAACGGCGTTACCACCGCCTCCGCCAACACCAACAACTTTAATCTTAGCTGATGTTTCAATGTTTGGTTTAATTTCTGGCATATTTATATTTTAATTAAGTTTAATTTATTTTGGCATTATTTTCTGAAACAGACTGCTAGCCTTGCCAAATAGATCTTTAAAATTTGTTTTAAAATTATTTTCTCTTCCGGAAAAATTAGAATAAGAACCATAGATAGCTAAGGCTAAGGCTGAAGAAAAATCAGGACGAGAAGCTTTATCAACTTCAATTCTAATATGACTTGGCTCAATAAAAGCTACTGGAAGAAACAATACTCTTTTTGCAGTTCTACTAATATTTTTTAGCAATGAACCACCGCCACTTAAAAATACTCCGACTGGTAATATTTTAGAACGATTTACCTTTTTTAATTCTTCATCTACTAAATGAAAAATTTCTTCAGTTCGAGCTTCAATAATTTCACTTAAATATTTAGCGGACACTAAAGAATTTTCATCATCAATTTTTTCTTCTTTTAATAAATGGGATATGTCAGCTTCTTCTTTGTCAGAGACATCAGAAGAATCAGCGTTACCAAATTCTAATTTAATTTTTTCAGCTAAAGTAATGGGGCACTTTAAACCTAAAGCTACATCAGCTGTAATATATTCAGAACCAATTGGTAAAGTATTAAAGTGTAACAATACTCCGTCTTCATAAACAGCCACTGAAGTAGTAGTAGCACCAATATCAACCACAGCTACACCCAATTCTAATTGTTTGCTACTTAAAAAGACCTCTGACATAGTAATAGCTGGAAGCAAAATATCTTCAATTCCTAATCCAGCTCGTTGAACAATTTTTATCAAATTATTCATCTGGCTAGTTAAAACCAAAGGAACCAAAACTTCTACCTCTAATCTAATGCCACGCATTCCAATTGGGTCTTTAACGTCTTCGTTATTATCTATATTGTATTTAACAGGGATAGTTTTAAAAATTTCATAATTGTTAGGTACAGGAAAAGATTTAGCTGAATCAACCGCTCGATCAATATCACTTTGGTCTATCTCTCCATCATTTTTACTAATAATAGCTACACCCTTAACTCTTTCATAACGCACTTTAGCATGATTGAAAGCTAAATAAACTGAAGAAATGGGAACGCCAATTAAACGCTCAGCTTTTTCCAAACAAGCTGATAAAGCTGAGACCGCATCCTCAATACTATTAATGGTTCCATTTTTTCCAATACCAGCACTAGGGTGAGATACGGCTCCAATTATATGAATTGTTTCTTCATTTAATTCTTGTTTCTTTTGGGCTATCAATAATTTAATGCTACTTGACCCCAAATCAAGACCAACGATAATATCGTTTTTCATAATTTTTTATTATTTTATTCTATATATGGTATTATACTAAAATTTTTAAATCTTAGCAACAAGCAAATTGGCTATTTTCTTCAGTTTTTAAGGTTTAATTTAGACCAAAAAACCAAGAAACGATATTTCCCCCAAAAAACAGAGAAATCACTGCCCCTAGGGCTAAGAATATACCCAAAGGTAGTTTTGAGCCAACTTTCTTTAAGTTAGACAGAAGCAAAATAGTGGCTACAAAGCCACCAATTAAATAGCTAAGAAAAAGACAAAGGATAAAATTAGTCCAATCAGGAAAAGCTATACCCAACAGAGCCCCTATCCAAATATCTCCTTCTCCTAATCCTTTACCTTTGGTAACAAAATATTGCAATCCGAAGAAACCTGCGCCAACAATAGTTGTCAAAAATATCTGCCAAGGAGAAAAACCTAAAAATAAGTTTATTAACAATAAAACAATAGCTGAAACAAATATAGCTTTAGTTGGTACCACCATCCAGCGAAGATCAAAAATAAAAATAATTAACAAAACTGAAACCAAAAATAAATCAAACAATAATTTTAAAACAGAAAATCCGGAAACAACATTTAAATAAAAAGCTAAAACAAATAATAGGCCAGTTATTAATTCAACTATTGGATATTGCCATGATATCTTTTTATTGCAAGAACGACATTTACCCTTCAATAGTAAAAAACTAAAAACCGGAATATTGTCATACCAGGCAATTTGTTTGCGACATTTAGGACAATAAGATCTGCCTAAAACAGTTTCCTCACAATACAAGCGCCAAATTAAACAATTTAGAAAACTACCAATTATTAAACCAAAAATGAATATTAAAACAAAAAATAACCACATATATTTATATTAATTTTTATTTATTCTTAACCTATTTTTTTCAATTGTTTTCTTATAGCCCTGTAAAGACAAAACATTAACACTACCCTCAACTAGATTTTCATCGGGCAATAAGTCTAAAGCTTTATCATAATATCTTAAAGCTTCTTTATCTCGCTTTAAAAGTAATTGCAACTGAGCTTGTTTAAAATAAATTTCTGAATAGTTTGGTGACCTCTTTTCTAAATCGGAAAAAATAGCTTGACTTTCATTATAATCACCCATCAAGGCTAAAATTTGAGCTCGACTAAGATTGTAAAAATAACTTTTGCTATCATTGTCAGAAAAAAGATTAGAAATTTCTCTAATTTTTTCTAAAGCCAAAAACCTAGAGGAGTTATCTCTAAAATAAGTATAGTTATCAAAAACCATCGCTATAAAATATTCATAATAATCACGATTATACACATCTGATTTTTTAAAGTAAGAAAAAAGCTGCATGGAGGTTGGAATTTCATCTTGAAAAAAAGATTTTTGAAATTGACTATAATAATAATCAGCTTGCCACTTCTTTAACTCCCTACCCAAACCATAGACCGACAATAATAACACTAAAAAAATAATAATTGTTCTGGCCAGACCCCAATGCCCAAATCTTTTTTCCGTTAATTTAATTTCTAAAGACTTTTTTTCTTGTAAAAAATCTTTAGACCAAATAATAGCAATTATTATTAAAGAATAAACAACAGTAACTACCGTAGCAAAATTAAACATTAATGATATAAAATAAGATAATAAGGAAATAAACAAACAAATAAACAATTTTCTGTCCTTTAAAACCAGGTTTCTTTTTATCACTAAAAAAATGCGACTAAAAAACCATAAATAAATTAATAACCCAAAAACACCTAAGGTTAATAAAATATCCAAAAACCAATTATGAGCTCTATCAAAAACAACGTTTACCTTATTATTTTTAGCTAGATCAGCTTGATAAAAAGGAATGAGAGCTTCTCTCTGATTTTCCAAACCAAAACCCCAAGGTCTATCCTTTATAGCCTCTAGGGAATTATGATAAAGAAAAGTTCGTACCGATGAACTCCCCCTGCTTAAATCAAAAGCTGATTTAAAACGCTGGCTAAAAACATTATTTCCTAAAAATAAAAAGACAAATATTACAAAAACAGTTGCTAAAGAAATAAAGGAAAAACGACGACTTTTTTTAAACAAAAAAGGCAGAGTTAAAAGCGATATGAAAAAACCAACCCAAGCTCCACGACTACCAGTAAATAGTAAGGCCATTAATTGAAGCGCTAAATTTAAAAGTAGTAGAACTTTAACATATTTTTTATTCTCACTTAGTATTAAATAAAAGGTGAAAGGAATAGCTAAAAGCAAGAAAGAGGCTAAAAAATTAGGCTGACCCAAAGTCGACATGGCTCTTTTAGTAATAACAGCTGGTTCTTGCCAGATCAAAAAATCTACCCCAAAATACTGTAATACAGCATATATTGAAACCAATAAAGCTGAAAGAGAAACACTTATAAATAAATTTCTATAAGCCCTACCTTTATTATTACTTAAAATCAAATTGATAAACAATAAAAATAGAAAGAGAAAAAAGAAAACCTCATTAATGAAAGACATCTGACGAAAAGAACTACCAAATAAAGACCACGACCAATTAAACGACCAAATCAAGGACAAAGCCATATACAAAAGCAAGACCACAGGGATAAAAAAATACTTTTTAAAAACTGCCACCAGAATTTCTTTTTTATTCTGCAAAAAGGAAATTTTCCAAACTGATAAAAACAACAAAGCAAAAATTAGTGAGCGAAAAATAATCATTTTTCCAGACTCAAAGGGATCATTACTTGAAAAAAAGAAATTAAAATAAATTGGTATTAAAAAAACTATACCTAAATAAGTAAGTTCAATTAAAAAATCATTTATTTTTTCTTTGCCAATTTTAATCATAAGTTTAAACTGATATTATTATAGCACAAAAGCTAAAAAAAATAAGGGCTTTACTAAACCCTTATTTTATTATCAATTTTCTAATCTATTTTCTCTTTCTATTAAAGGCAATAAGTATTGGGCTAGCAATAAAGATAGAGCTGTAAGTTCCAACAAATATACCAATAGCTAAAGCAACCACAAATTCTTTAATAGACGCCCCACCAAAAATTATAATAGCAAGCAAGGCCAATAAAGTAGTAAAGGAAGTATTAATTGATCTAGTTAAAGTTTGGTTAATACTTTTGCCAATAGTGCCAACAAAACTATCAGAACTCTTTGGTAAATTTTCTCTAATTCTATCAAAAACAATAATAGTATCATTAACACTGTAACCTAAAACAGTTAAAACAGCCGCAATAAAGGGGGTATTAACCTCGGTACCGTAGAATTTACCCAAGAAAGCAAAAACACCTAAAACGATTAAAACATCATGAGCTAAAGCAATAATAGCTGCTATACCATAATTCCAAGAAGAAACCGGTTTGGAAACCTTTCTAAAAGCAAAGGCGATATATAAAACTATCATCACTAACACAATTAAAGTAGTATTAAATGATTTACTCTTTAATTCTTTTCCAATAGAAGGACCAACTACATCATAACGCAACTCCTCAAAAGCGTATTTTTCTCCAACAATACTTTTAATAGAGGTGTATGCTTGTTTAGACTCATCTTTAAAGCGAAAAATAACAGAATTATCATTAGTGGTTTGAACTGACAAACTATTTAAATTTAAATCTGCTAATTCAGCTCTAATATCAGTTACGCTTGGAGCTTGATTTTCAAACTTTAATTCTAACAAACTACCACCGGTAAAATCTATACCAAAGTTTAATCCCCAAAGAGATAAAGCTACGATAGAAGCAGAAACTAAAATAGCTGAAATAGTAACAAATATTTTTCTTTTTCCAATAATGCTTAAATTAGACATATATTTATATTAATATTAATTTTAATTATTTATTAACCTTTTTATTAACACCTAATAAAAACATTCTCTTCTCCAACCTTTTTCCAATAAACAAACTCATTAAGTTTCTAGTTACAACTACAGCACTAAACATTGAAACAGAAACACCAATAAACAATGTTGTTCCAAAACCTTTTAGAGCGCCAGTTCCAAAACTCATTAAAACTATACAGATTAACAGAGTTGAAACATTTCCGTCTCTAATTGATGGCCAAGAACGGCGAATACTTTCGTCAACTGCGTCTTTAACACTGCGACCCAAACGTAACTCTTCTTTAAATCTTTCAAAAATTAAAACGTTAGCATCAACTGCCATACCAATAGACAAAATAAATCCGGCAATACCAGCCAAAGTCAAAGTTACTGGATTAATACCAAAAACCAATAAGATAACAGCGATAATAGCAAATAATATGGTCAAGAAAATGTCCAGTAAATGTAATTCCTCAAAGGTCATGAGCATCAAAACTAAGAAAAATAGAGGAACAATAATAGCTACTGCCAAAGGTAAAGCTTTAAAAATAGTTAAAACCATTACTCCATAAAGAAGTAAAGAAAATATTGAAAGTAACCCTGGAAAACGATAGACCAATAACATAAACAAAGCTACTAATAATAAACCAACCAATCCAGCTGTTAAACTGTCAGCAATTGATTGATTACCTAAACTAGCACCAACTGTTTTTTGATTAATTAATTCAATTGGAACAGGTAAAGCACCAGCCTTAAGTCTTTGAACTAATTCTTTGGCCTCAGCGATACTAAAGCTACCAGAGATAACCGCCTTACCATCAGCAATTTTTTCATTAACTGTTGGAACGCTGATTGGGTAACCATCTAAATAAATAGCAACTGGTTTAGAAATATTACGAGCAGTAATTTCTTCAAATAATTTTGCTCCCTCTTCATCAAACTCTAAAGAAACTTGAGGAGTATTATCATTTTGATTAAATGTTAGAACGGCATTCTTTAAATTTTGTCCTGTTAGTTCTGTATTTTTCCAATTGTCAGAAACTGCTGCTAACTCATTGGCTGTCATTTTTTGCAAATGGATTTCTCTAACCCTATAATCAGTTTTGTTTGGATCAGACATTAGAAGAGATCCGTCTTGAGCCTTCTTTTCTTCTAATTTAAAAATAGAATAACCATTATCAATTTCAACTATATTTGTATTTTGACCAATATTTAAACTTTTAACAGCATTGAAAACTTCTTTATTGCTAGCAGAATTAATCCAACCTAAATCACCATCGTTTTCTGTTCCAACAGTCTGGTCAGAAGAAACTGAAATAGGTGTATTGTTAGTCTTAGCTAATTGAGTAAAATCTTCCCCAGCTTTAACCTTACCTAAAATTTCTTCAGCTTTAGTTTTTAAACCAGAATTGTATTCTTCCATTAATTTTAAGTTGTCAGCTGAAACGCTTTCCACACTTAAATCTTGCTCCTTAAATTCTAAACGAGGTGTTTCACCAATTTGTTTGATAGCATCATCAACGCTTTTAACACCAGCCAATTCCACGATTACACGATATTCTCCATCAATTGATTTATTAACTTGAATAACTGGTTCACTAACACCAAAAGCATTAACCCGACGTTCAATAACGTCTTTTACTCCATTTAATAAGTCCTCCTTATCAGCATCAGGAATTTTAGAGACGTCCGCTTTATAAACTAACTGTACTCCACCTTGAAGATCTAAACCTAAACGAAATGGTTCTTCCTTCATTTTAGGCAAGACGATAACTTGGTTAGTTTTTTCTGATAAAAAATTAGCAAAACGATTATAATAAACATCGCCGCTATTTACTAATAAAACTAAAAAAAGTACCACTGACAAAGCAAAAATAATACCCTTTTTATTCTTGCTAAAAAAACTGTTTTTTTTGTTAAGCATAAATATTGTATATTAAATAGTATAATAATACCTAAAAAGCTCACTTTTAGAGTCAAAGGACCCTGAGTGATAACTATGAGTTATCTTAGAACAAATAAAAATAAAAATCAAGGTAAATATACACTTTTTGGACTTGAATTTTTTAAATAAAAGTGTTATAACAAAGTTATTAAAATTAACTACAAAAATATGTCAATTATCCCAATGGTTATTGAAAAAAGCCAACAAGGCGAAAGAGCTTATGATATCTACTCCAGATTATTAAAGGATAGAATCATTTTTTTAGGCGAAGCAATAACTGATCACACTGCTAACATTATTATCGCTCAACTTCTATTTTTGGAAGCAGAGGATAAAAATAAGGAAATCAAATTCTACATTAATTCCCCTGGAGGTTCAGTTTCAGCTGGGCTAGCTATATATGACACCATGCAATATATAAAATGTGATGTTTCAACTATTTGTATAGGTATGGCGGCCTCCATGGCCTCGGTGCTTTTGGCTGCTGGTACTCCTGGAAAAAGATTATCACTTCCTAACAGCGAAATTATGATTCACCAAGTTTTAGGTGGTTATGAAGGACAAGCTAGTGATATTAAGATTCACGCCGAGCATATTTTAAAAATAAAGGACAAGATGAATAAAATATTATCCAAGCACACTGGAAAAACTCTAAGTGAAGTTGAAAAAGATAGTGATAGAGACTTCTTTATGGGGGCTGATGAAGCAAAAAAATACGGTATTGTTGATAAGATTATAAGCAAATAAATCCCAATTTATAAATAACACCTCAAAATAAAATAGCCCCATAAGGGCTATTTTATTATTATCAAATCATAAGCACGTCATAACTAGTTTTGTATATTGGAAGTGAAATGTTTTGTGCCATAAATATGATAAAAACAAATGCTCGTCTACGCCACTTTGTGGCTAGGACGAGTAAGGAGAGGTATCTTTTTTAATCAGTTCTTAAGACAACGAACGGAAAAGCCGTGGACTGGCGAATGGGAATTAAAGCTAAAGCTAGTGTCATAATAACGCAGGTGGCGGGAAAGAGCATTAGAACTAGAGAACGAAGAAGACCAAAAGTACGCGTCATAACCCATACTGTTGAAAGCACCACTAGTATTGCGGTAGCCAGCTGGCAGACCATTAAATCCAGTAGAATTGTTTGTTTGTTGATTGTTGCCAA
>CAYTEZ010000005.1:5029-26270 GCA_964437025.1 uncultured Gammaproteobacteria bacterium | reverse complement strand
ATTTAAGTTTATTTGTCTTTTAAATCTAGATAATATCCAAACTTAAAAGACAAATAAACTAGCAAACCATTGTTGTAAAAGGGCAGCAATGTACGGTACGCACATCGTAACTTTATATCATATTTAAAAAATAATGTCAAGTCTATGACATTATTCTTTATTATATACTTTCTTTTGCCTTCTATTGTCTCTCCAGAGGCTCAAATTAGCCCTTTTTTGTGTATTTCTCCTTCCATTCCTGAATTAGTCGGTGATTACCAGAAACCAGCGTTTCTGGGACCAAATATCTCTTTTTGCCAACCTTAAATTCAGCTGGTTTAGTATATTGAGGATATTCTAAAGTACCAATTTCGTTGTGTGATTCATCTTGCAAGCTTTCAGAGTTCCCTAAAACACCAGGGAGTAGTCGGGTGATGGAATCTATAATAATCATAGCGCCTAATTCACCCCCGGTTAGAACATAGTCTCCAACCGATATTTCTTCATCGATAAATTGTTTGACTCTTTCATCAACTCCTTCATAACGACCACAAACAAAAGTAATATTTTTTAACTTGGTATATTTTTTAGCTAAATTTTGATCCCATTTTTTTCCTTGGGCTGAGAGCAATATTATTTTCTGACCAGCTGTTTTTTTCTTCTTAGCTATTTTTTTAATGGCCTTGTATATTGGTTCAACCTTCAAAAGCATTCCAGCACCTCCACCATAAATAGTGTCATCAACTGTTTTATGTTTGTCGTTAGTGTAGTCCCTAAGATTGTGTGTTTTTATTTGTATAATCTTCTTATCTCTAGCTCTTTTGATAATACTTTCTTCAAAATATGAATCAAAGATTTGAGGGAAGATAGTAATGATATTAAATTTCATAAGTGTGATAAAAATAAAAGACCAGATTGTGGTCTTTTATTTTTGTATTTGAAATTTTTAAAATTAAATTTTCAAATCATCAATAGCTGAGGTATCGATAGAATCATCTTCTCTTCTCATTGGACGATTGCCATTGTTTGGATCGTAAATTTTTAAGTTTACACGAGAATTGTTTCTAGCACCAACTACCTTTAATAAAGTTCTGATAGCTTGAGCTGTTTGTCCGCGACGGCCGATTACAAATCCCATATCGCTTGGATCAATCTTCAATGTTAAAAGAACACCTCTTTCATCAACTGTTCTTTCTACTGTAACAGCATCTGGGACGCTTACAATAGATTTGATGATGCTTTCTAGAAAATTCTTGTCTAGATTTTCTGACATAGTCGTCGACTAATTCTTGCAAATTGCTATAAAATTACAAATTTGTAAGAACATTTTAATTATTATAGTTGGATAAACCAACTCTGTTTATATTTTACATTCCCAGACCTCAAAAGTCAAGGAGTTAAAATAACTAATTATTCAGCTGGAGTTTCTTCTGGAGTAGTAGTTTCTTCAGTTACTGGAGCAACTTCTTCGGCTTTTACTGGGGCTGCTTCAGCAGCTGCCTTAGCTTCAGCTTCAGCTTGTTTCTTTGCTTCTTCAACTGCTTTAGCTGCTTCTACTTTTTTCTTTTCTTTTTCAACTTTTTCTAACTTTCTTTTGTTGGGAGTGCCAACTTTAGAATTTTTTTCTTTCTTTCCTTCAATAATTTTGTTGTCTAGGAAAAGATTGTTGATAGAAGGAGTCATAGCTGAACCCTTGCTAATCCAGTGTTTAACGCGATCAGCTTTAACTTTTAGCTCTTTGCTATATGGATTGTATGAACCCAAAATTTCTAAAGCGCGTCCATATGGATCTTTTGATTTTTCTGAGATGATAATTCGAAACATTTTCTTGTTTGTCTTACCAACTTTAGCTAATTTGATTGTAAGCATAATTTTTCTTCTTTAACTTATATTAATTAATTTCTTCTAGATATTACCTAAATATCTTTAAAAAGTCAATAATTAGAATCTTGGTTTCTTGAAGAAGCCGCCTCTGTCATCTTTTCGGTCATTTGGGCGATTTCCTGGGTTAAAACCAGCGTTTTTTGATTCTCCTTTTTTATCCTTCCATAAATGTTCATTTTCTGGAAGACCTTTCATGGTTAAGTTAATACGTCCTTGAGAATCAATTTCCTTAATCTTTACTTGGACCATATCTCCGATATTGACCAAGTCAGATGGCTTATCTATTCGATAAGGGGCTAATTCACTAACGTGAACCATACCATCTTGATTACCGGCAAGTTGTACAAAAGCTCCAAAGTCCATTAAACGAACAACTTTTCCGGTTAGGATTTCTCCAGCTTCGAATTCGTGAACAATATCTCTAACCATTTTTTCGGCAATTTTTCCTTTTTCAGCGTTAGTTGAGCAGATAAGGACTAGACCATCATCTTCAATATCAATTGATACTTCGGTTTCTTCAATAATTTTGTTGATAACTTTTCCACCAGGACCAATAATAGCTCCAATCTTTTCTGGGTTAACTCTGAAGCTAATAATTCTTGGGGCATAAGGCGAAAGGTCAGTTTTAGGTGCAGGAATTTCATTATTTAATACTTCTAAAACTTGGTTTAAAGCTTCACGTCCTTGAGTTAAAGTTTTGTGAATAATTTCTTTTGTTAAACCATCAGTTTTAGTATCAAGTTGAATAGCTGTTAAACCTTCTTTAGTTCCTGTGATTTTAAAATCCATACCACCTTCACCATCTTCTAAGTCTTGAATATCAGTTAAAACTTCCCAGCGGCTCATATCTTTATTTGAAGCTAGACCCATGGCGATACCTCCAACATGACTCTTGATTGGAACACCAGCATCCATCAAGGCTAAAGATGAACCACAAGTTGAACCCATAGAGGAAGAACCATTAGATCCTAAAGTTTCACTAACAACTCGAACAGTATAAGGGAAGTCTTCCTTTTTTGGGATGACTGGTAATAAAGCTTTTTCGGCTAAAGCACCATGTCCAATTTCACGACGACCAGTTCCACGTAGAGGGCTGGCTTCACCAACTGAGTAAGGAGGGAAGTTATAGTGGTGCATATATCTTTTTTTGCTTTGTCCTTCAATGCTCTCTAAAGATTGTTCCATTCCTGGAGCCCCTAGAGTTACAATTGATAATACTTGAGTTTCACCACGAGAGAATAATCCAACGCCGTGGTTTCTTGGAAGTATTCCAGTATCAGCAGAAAGAGCACGAATTTGATTTAAAGCTCGACCATCAACTCTTCTTTTTTCATCTAAAATAGCACGAGTTATTTCGGCTTCTACCATTTCTTCTACTAATGATTTAATAGCATAAGATCTACTAGCTTTATCAATGTTTTGTTCAAATAAATATCCGTCTAAACCTTCTTTAATTACTCTAATCGCCATTTTTCTTTCGCCTTTAGTGTAGTATATTTGGTTGAATAAATTAGGAGCAATATTTTTTTGTAACCATTCCTTAGCTACTTCTAATACTTTTTCTTTTTCTTCTTTAGCTTTTAATTCTTCATCACTCACCATTTTTTTTACTTCCGATTTAACTTTAGCTGGAACTTCTTTTTGTAGTTGTTCAATGATAGAAATAGCTTCTTGCATTTGTTCTTGTCCTTTGTTGATAGCTTCTTCAATAATATCTTCTCTGACTTCGTTAGCACCAGCTTCTAACATGATAGTTTTTTCTTTAGTTCCAGCTACGATTAAATCTAAGCTACTTAAAGCTTGTTGTTCGTAGGTTGGATTGAAAACAAATTGATCATCAATTAAAGCAACTCTAATACCACCAATTGGACCGCGCCAATCGATGCCAGAAATACTTAAAACAGCTGAAGCAGCTATTAAAGAAACGATATCATAATCATTTTCGCCATCAACTGATAAAACAGTAACGATTAATTGAACATCTTTTCTTTCTTTGTCGTTAAAAAGAGGGCGAATAGATCTATCAATCATACGACCAGTTAGTATTGATTGATCGGTCGGACGACCTTCTCTTTTTACCCAACGAGAACCTTTAATAATCCCAGCGGCGTAAAGTTTTTCTTCAAATTCCACCATTAGGGGAAAGAAGTCGATACCTTCACGTTCACTCTTGGATTGAACTACTGTAGCTAAAACTACAGTTTCTCCATATTGTACTAAAACAGAAGCATCTGCCTGTTTAGCCAATTTACCGGTTTTAATAGTTAGGTCTCTGCCTAACCATTTGCCGGTTACAATTTTTTCTTCATTCATAATTTTGGCTTCTAGGCATCAAATTAAAGTACTGTATATGATACAGTTCTCAGTATTTAATGCCTAAAAATTAAAAATAAATTACCTTTTACGGCTTACTTTTCTTTTATTATAATTATTATAATTTGCTATTAAAAATTTAGGATTTTGACCTAAGTCAGTGAAGTCATCCGATTCATCAATTAATCTAGCAGAAGTTGTTTTAGCAAAAGACATTACCTCGACTAAACAACCTTTATTATTTTGTAGATATGATAATAACGGCAAAAAGTCGCCATCACCTGAGATGATAACGATAACATCAAGTTTGTCGGCTAGTTTAACAGCATCAATAGCTAGTCCGACATCCCAATCAGCTTTTTTAGCTCCACCAGCAAAGATTTGTAAGTCTTTTATTTTGACTTCATATCCAGCTTGTACTAGGGCATCTAAAAAAGGAGTTTCTTCTTCGCTTTCTGTCCTAATAGCATAAGCAGTCGCCCGAATAAGTTTTCGGCCAGCGACTGCTTGCTCTAAGATTTCTTGAAAGTTAACTTTTTTTCCAAATAGATTTTTGGCAGAGTGGTACATATTAGCGACGTCCACCAAAACTCCTACTCGTTGTTCTTTATGTTTTATCATAGTTTTATTCCATTTCTTCTTCCTCTTCGGCAATCATCTTTTCTAATTCTTCTTCTTTTAATTTCTTTTCTTCTTCATCTTGAATCATTTTATTAGCTATTTTCAATTTTAGTTTTTTAGCTAATTCAGTAAAGGCTTGTTCATCTTCCTTTTGTAAGTATTTTAATAAGCGACGTCTCTCAGCTACCTTGCGTAATAAACCACGGCGAGAAGAGAAATCGTGTTTGTGTCTTTTTAAGTGTTCGGTTAATTCTTCAATCTCAGCAGTTAAAATAGCAATTTGAACTTGAGATGAACCGGTATCATTAGGATGAGTTTGATACTTCTTAATGATTTTTTCTTTAATCTTTTTTTCTAACATTTGTTTTGTCCCTATCCGAGAGAAAGCTGAAAACAGCTAAAATCCAAGGTAGGGTAACTTAATTATATATTAAATATTATATTTTATTGATTTTCTTTTGTAGACGAGATTTCTTGCGAGATGCAGTATTTTTCTTAATAATACCTTTTTTTGCCATTTTGTCAATAGCCTTAACAACTAGGTTAAAGTCTTTTTTAACGGCAGCATCTTTAGCCTCAATTTGTTTTTTAGTCTTTTTGATAAGATCTTTAGTCTTATTCTTAACTAAATTATTTTGAGCTTGTCTTTTAACGTTTTTTCTCAATTCTTTTTTAGCGGATTTCTTATTTGGCATATTTTTATTTATTATAATTCCCAAAAAGGGAATTATTGTTCTTTTTATTAATTAAAATGGTCGGGGTGGCGGGACTTGAACCCACGATCTCCTGGTCCCAAACCAGGCGCCTTAGCCAACTGGGCCACACCCCGCGCTGTGTGCCTCGGGTCAGAATCGGACTGACGACACAAGGATTTTCAATCCTTTGCTCTACCACTGAGCTACCGAGGCTATTATGATATATATAATATATATAATAATATATATTGTTGCGGGAGTAGGACTCGAACCTACGGCCTCCAGGTTATGGGCCTGGCGAGCTGCCAACTGCTCTATCCCGCGTCAAAGTTAAAGTGGGCAATGGGGGATTCGAACCTCCGACCTCAACATTATCAGTGTTGCGCTCTAACCAACTGAGCTAATTGCCCTTGACAAAGAGAACATTAAAAAATAGACATGTCATCTATTTGAGTTAAATATATCAAATAAATTTAAAAAAGGCAAGAGCTAGAAGCTATATTTAAATTGTTGCTATTAATAGGTTAATTATAGCTTTAATATTGGAGTTTCCTTGACGGTTTTGTAGTTCCGTTTCTGCCAAAGTATTGATGATTTTTCTGATTTTTTTACCTTCAAAGTTTTTGGCTTGGTTGATGCCTTTACTAATGATAAAAGGGTGTAATTTAATAGTGGAGGTAATTTTGGCTGTGGTATAATTTAAGTCTAATAATTCTCTAATTTGTAACAGGATTTTGAATTGGCGAAGTAGCATAGAAAGAATGTAGTCTGGTTCCAAACCAGCTAAATATTGTTCTTCTAAAATCTGGCTAGCTAGCTTGGCATTTTTATTGGAAATAGCATCAGTGAAGGAAAAAATATTTTCGCTAAATATTCCTGAGCTAATTTTTTCAATATCTTCACTACTAACCTTGTTGTCAGAGTTTATTCCTAATTTAAAATTAATTATTTTTTGTAATTCATTAATTAAATTCCAAGGATCATTCTCGTTTAGAGCTAAAAGTAATTGAATTTCTTTATTGTCTATTTTTAAATTATTGTCGCCTAATTCTTTTTTAACTAAGTTACTTAATTCTAGGGAAGTAAAATTTTTAAATTCTTGAGCGAATTTTTGTCTTTGAAAAAAGTTGTATAACTCTTTTTCTTCTTTGTTTAAAACACTTTCTTTTCCGGCTGATAATTTAACCAAGGAACCACCAGTTTTAGATTTAATGTTTTTTTCAACAAAGATAAATATATCACTAGAAGCGGCTACTTTATTTTTTTCCAAGTAGTCGAATAGGTTTTTAAAAATATTTTTTTGTTTATTTTTTATCAAATCAAAAATCAGTACCATCTTTTTGTTGGAGAATAGAGAACCGCTAGCAATTTGTCCGGCTACTTCTTCTAATTTTATTTTTTCGCCGTCAAACTTAAAAATATTTTGACCGCTAGTATCAATTTCGCGAACAAATTTGTCTTGCAGTTCTTTTATTTTTTGGCTGATTTTGAAATCATTTTCGCCGTAAAAGAAAATAATCATAATTTATTTTTTAACTTCCTCTTGGAAGAGACTACCTCGTTCTTTATAATTTTTGAATAGACCAAAACTAGCACAACCGGTTGATAGCAAAACAGTATCACCACTGTTTGCTTGTTCTTTTGCTAGTTTAACAGCGTCTTTCATGCTAAAAACTTCAACCATTTTATTTTTAGGGTAATTTACCTTTTTTATTTCTACCTTAATTCTTTCGGTTCCTTTGCCGGCTAAAAGAATCAAAAACTTTACTCTCTTTTTTATTTCTTTGGCTAAGGGTAAAAAATTGGCCCCCTTATCAGCTCCACCAGCAATGAGAATAATATTTTTTTTGAAAGATTTTAGATCTAAAACTGTGCTTTCAGGAGTAGTAGAAAAACTATTATCAAAATAAGAGACATCGTTTACTTTTTTAACAAATTCTAGACGATGATTAAGGTTGGAAAAATTGGCAATAGTTTTTAAATAAATATCCTTTTTTATTTTTAAAATTTTAGCAACTTCTTCAGCGGCAGCAACATTTTCTAAATTAAAATCTCCAACTAATTTAGTACTAGCCTTTGATTTTTTAAAATAGACAAGATGACTAGCAATTTTATATTTAGAAATTTTGTTTTTTAATTTGTAATTAGCAACTAAATAATCATTTTTATCTTGAAGCAGGCTTAAACTCATCTTAGCTTGAAAATATTCTTTAAAACTATGATGGAAATTGGGGTTTTTGGGGTCAGCTGGAGAAAGGTGTTCTTTAAAAATATTAGTGAAGACTGAAATTTTTGGTTTAAATTTTAAATCTTCTAATTGGAAACTAGAGAGCTCTAAAACTATCCAGTCAGTCTTCTTTATTTTATCTACAAAAGCCATTGGGGCAATACCGATATTTCCGGCTAAAAAACATTTTTTTCCCGAAGCCTTTATTATTTCATAAATTAGAGAGGCTGTTGTCCCTTTGCCCTTAGTTCCAGAGATGGCCACAATGTTTCTAGTAGGGCAAACCTCAAAGAAGAAATTCATCGGACTGGATAGGGTAACTTTATTTTTTAAAGCCTTTTGAATTCCAGGGCAAAATATTGGCCAACCAGGAGAACGAAAAAGAATGGAAAAGTTTTCTAAGCCCGAATTAAAATCATTGCCGGTTCTCCAAGAAATATTTTTAATCTTTTTTAGTTGTGGTATTAATTCCAAAAGAGTTTCTTTGTCACGTGAATCACAAATACCAAGATTTAAATTTTTAGCTTTATATTTTTTTATTAAATAATCTAAAAGAGCTTGGTTCTCTAACCCCATACCCAATAAGGCAATTTTAGTTTGAGGAGTAATTTTTATTTTCATATTTTTTAATTAATTATTTTCTCTAATTCACCCCAATTATCTCCGCTATAGGTTTCGACGATAAGAGGGATATCTAATTTTACTACATTCTCCATTATATCTTTGATTTGCTTTTGGTATATATTTATTTTATCAGCTTCTACTTCGAAAATTAATTCATCGTGAACTTGAAGTAGCATTTTAATATCGTCCTTATCTTTTATTTTTTTATGAATTTCAATCATAGCTAATTTCAATAAATCAGCCGCGCTACCTTGTATAGGGCTATTAATAGCCATTCTTTCTGCTGTTTTCTTTTTTATTATTTCAGTTGAGGTTATTTCTGGTAAAGATCTTTTGCGACCAAACATAGTTTTAGTATAACCAGTTTTTTCAGCGTCTTTAATGGTTTTATTAATATATTTTTTTACTCCCTGGTAATGAGCAAAATATTTATTGATAAAATCTCGAGCTTCTAAATATGGGATACCAGCACTTTGACTTAAACCATGTGGTCCCTGACCGTATAAGACGCCAAAGTTAATAGCTTTAGCTTGGCTTCTAGTTTTTTTATCAACTTCGCTTGGGTCTTTGGAAAAAATACTAGCGGCAGTGGCGGTATGAATATCCAAGCCTTTTTTAAAAGCATCAATTAAAAGTGGGTCTTTGGATAAGTGAGCCATAATTCTAAGTTCAATTTGAGAATAGTCTAAACTCAATAGTTTTTTACCAGGAGCAGCTACAAAAGCTTGTCTAATTTTGTGACCGATTTCAGTTTTAGTTGGGATGTTTTGCAAATTAGGATCAGAAGAAGAGAGTCTACCAGTAGCAACAATGGTTTGGTTAAAACTAGTGTGAATTTTTTTGTCCTTAGCGTTAAGTAGTTGGGGAAGGGAATCAATATAGGTGGAGGTTAATTTATTTAATTCACGATAATCTTGAATCAGAGAAATTATGGGATGAGCGTGTTTTATTTTTTCTAATTCTTCAGCCGCAGTAGAAAAACCAGTCTTTGTTTTTTTGATGCCAACAGTTTTAATATCCATTTTTTCAAACAATATTTCCTTTAGTTGTTTAGTGGAGTTTATATTAAAATTAGATCCAGCTAAATGCCAAATTTGTTCTTTAATACTTTCTATTTCTTTATTTATTTTTTGACTTAATTTTTTTAAAAAATTTAAATCTAGCAAAATTCCGTTTCTTTCCATTTCAGCTAAGATTTTGATTAAAGGAACTTCCATTTTGTTAAAGATTTTTTCTAAATTATTTTTTTCTAATCTTTTTTGTAAAATATTTTTTAGTTTAAAAGTGCAATCAGCATCTTCACAGGAGTAAATAGCTAATTTTTCTAAATCAACTTTAGAAAAATCTTTTTCTTTTTCTGGAATTAAATCATTAGAGCTAATTTTTTCCCAATTTAATTCAGAAAATGATAAGGCGTCTAAATTGTGCTGGCGATTTTCTGGATTTAAAAGATAGGAGGCAATCATGGTATCAAATATTTCTCCTTCAATTTCAATATCATAGTTTTTTAATACTTGAAGATCGTATTTGATATTATGTCCTATTTTATTAATCTCAGGATTTTCAATGATTGGTTTTAAAGCTTTAAGTCTTTCAATATTTTCTCCTTGTAGATTTATATAATAGGCTTCATTTTCAGTAAATGATAAACTAATACCTAAAAGCTCAGCTTTTAAAGCATCTAAGGCGGTAGTTTCTGTATCAAGGGCTATTTCTTTTACAGTTTTCAATCGGTCAATTAATTTTTTGAAATCTTTTTCGTTGTCTATTAATTGGTATTTAAATTTTTTTGTATTACGAGCAAATTTATCGGTAGTATTATTTTCATCAGTTTTGATAAAGTTTAGAGCTAAGACGCGACTTAGCAAAGATTTAAATTCTAGTTTACTAAAGGTGGAATTAATTAAATTTTTATCGAAGCTATTAATTTTTGCTTCTTCAATTGAAAAATTAATAGGAGCGTTTAATTCAATGGTTCCTAATTTTTGACTTAGGTAGGCTGATTCTTTTCCATCTTTTAGTAATTGTTTAGTTCGCTCTTTTATTTTTGGACTTTCAATATTTTTGTAGATACCATCTAAGCTTTCAAATTCTTGTAGTAATTCTACTGCTGTTTTTTCTCCAATTCCAGGAACCCCCGGAATATTATCGGAGACATCACCTTTTAAAGCCTTTAAATCTATTAATTGTTCAGTTTTCAGATTATATCTTTCTTTAATCTTTTCATCATCATATAATACGGATTCGTTTAGGCCTCGACTCATGGTATATACTTTTGTTTTTTTATTTACCAATTGCAAAGTGTCTAAATCACCAGTCATAATAACGGTTTCCATTTTGGGGTGTTCTTTGTCAATTTTTTTAGAAATTGTTCCGATTAAATCATCAGCCTCGAAGCCATCAAGTTCAAAAATAGGGATAGAGAAAGCTGTAGCAATGTCTCTAACCATAGGAATTTGATCATAAAGTTCTTGCGGAGCTTTGACTCTAGTAGCTTTGTATTTATTATAAGCTTCATGACGGAAGGTTGGTGCTTTGCGGTCCAAAGTTAAAACAGCGTGGCTAGGTTTTATTTCGCTCAAAGCTTTTATTAAAAAAGAAGCGAAACCATAGGCCGCGTTGGTTATAACCCCATCTTTAGTAGCTAAAGTAGTGGGTAAGGCGTGGAAACTGCGATGAATTATAGCGTTTCCATCAATAATTAATATCTTTTCAGGCATAGCTTTATCATATCATTTTGACTTTATTTTTTCAATGTTTTGTTAATTAATTAAACTATACATAAATTTTAAAATTTGTTAGAATTAATATAATGAAATCAGATTTTAATAAAAACAGCGACCCTTTCGTCGTTAAGGAAAAAAAGTATAGTTTTGGTAATCTTAAAGATTCATCATATCATTTAGGGTGGATGGAAGATTCTTTTTTAATGGGGGAAAACGATAACGAAACTTTACGCCGAACTTTTGATTTAAAAAAAGTCAGTAGTATTATTTTAGTTTTGGTATTAGCTTTTTCTTTGTTGGGTCTTCGTCTTTTCTGGCTACAGGTGATAAAGGGAAATGAATATCGAGCCTTAGCCGAAGGTAATCGTATTAGAATTGAAAGCATTGATCCAAAGAGAGGTATTATTTATTCTTCTAATATGACACCCTTGGTACAGAACGAAGCAAACTTTGTTTTGTATTTGACTCCAATTGATTTGCCCAAAGATAGTTTAGCTAAAGATGAGGTTATTAGAAATGTAGCCACTATTTTATCTAATGTCACAGGACAAGAAACAAAAACAGATAACTCTACTGGTCTTATCAGCGATAGCCCATATTTTTTTGAAATTAAACAGAAACTGGACAAGATTGTTTATGGTTCGCTGGAATCATATCGCCCTTTATTCATTATGGACAATCTTGATTACGATGCTGCTATGAAACTTTATTTAGAAGCTCAAAGAATGCCAGGGGTTTCTTTGACTATAAAGATGAGACGAAAATACTTAAGTTCAGAGGATAATCTTTTAAGTCTATCCCACCTAACTGGTTATATCGGAAAGATATCAGAGAAGGAGTTGGAAATTTTTGGAGATGAATATTCTCCTATCGATTATTTAGGTAAAAGTGGCTTGGAGTATTTTTATGAAAACGAATTAAAAGGTATAAAAGGGAAGAACTATATTGAAGTTGATGCTTTAGGGCGAGAAAAAAAAGTTGTATCGCAAACTTTGCCCGAAGATGGGCATAATTTATTGCTTAGTTTAAATTTAGATTTACAAAGGAAATCTGAGGAAATCGTAAAGAAATACTTGTCGGAAAACGGTATGAAAAGAGCCTCAGTAGTTGCTCTAAATCCGCAGAATGGTGAAATTCTAGCCTTAGTTTCGTGGCCTGCTTTTAATAATAATATTTTCTCTCGTGGTATTAGCCAGGCTGATTATAGTAGTTTGGCCAATGACCCAGACCGACCTTTATTCAATAGATCAGTTAGTGGTAATTTTCCTTCTGGTTCAACTCTTAAACCAACTATTGCTGCTGCGGCCTTACAAGAAAAAGTTATAACTGAAAGTACTACTGTTAATAGTAACGGTGGTATTAGGGTGGGAGCTTGGTTTTTTCCTGATTGGAAAGCTGGTGGTCATGGAGTAACTAACGTTAAAAAAGCTATCGCTGAATCAGTTAATACTTTCTTCTATTATGTGGGAGGTGGTTATGATAAATTTGTTGGTTTAGGAATTGATAAAATAGTTGAGTATCTAAATTATTTTGGTTTAGGAAAACAAAGTGGATTAGATTTGCCACAGGAAGCTGCTGGTTTTATTCCAACCCCAGACTGGAAGAAAGAACACCGAGGAGAAGTTTGGTATATTGGTAATACTTATCATGTTTCTATCGGTCAAGGAGATATTTTGACTAGCCCTTTGCAAGTAGCTAACTTTACTGCCTTCTTTGCTAATTGGGGAAAATTATATCGTCCGCATTTAGTGAGTAAGGTTTTAGATAGAGATGACCAGACAATTAGAGATATTGAACCAGAAATTATTCGAGAAGGTTTTATCAGTCAAGATAATATTAGAATTGTTCGTGAAGGAATGCGCCAAACCATTGAAGCTGGTTCTGCTCGTCGTTTGAATGCCTTGCCAGTAGAGGTGGCTGGAAAAACCGGAACAGCTCAGTGGAATTCTAATAAAGCTCCTCATGCTTGGTTTACCTCTTTTGCCCCATATAATAACCCTGAGATTGTTTTGACAATATTAGTAGAGGAAGGAAGGGAAGGTAGTGGAATTGCTGCTTCTATCGCCAATGATATTTTACGTTGGTATTTTAGTGGAGAAGACCCTAAATCAGACGCTAAGGATATTGAAGGGGAAATTAAAGAGGAGGTTGAACTAAATTTCCCAGAGAATATTCTAGATGATAATGATAATAGTAATCAACAAAACCCTTAAAATAAGGGGTTTTGTTTAAACACTTGATTTTTTTCTGATATTATGGTATAATATGCAGGTGTTAAATTAGTATAAAAATTTGTTAATTTTTTAATAAAACTAATATAAAAAAGTATGAACAATTTTGGTGACAGCTTACTAAATAATCTTGATCAATTAGTATCTGAATTTATGTCATCCTTTGATTTAGCAAATAGATCAGAGGAGGAAGTGGAAAGAATAAAGTTATTTGCCGAAGATGCTCTAAGTGATAGAATAAGTTTATTTGTCTTAAGAAACTTACGTGGTGCACAATTATTTCAATATGAAGAAATGATAGCAAAGGAAGATGTTGATCCAATCAAAATTAATAAATTCTTGGAAGAAAATATTACTGACTACAAAAGTAGATTAACCGAAGATTTGCAAGAATTTCAACAAGAAATTTTAGAAAAAATTAATAAATAATTTATATATCTTGTATAAGTTAATACTAATATTAAAAATATGAGTTTTGAAAATTTCAAAAACGAATCAGAAGGTTCTAACGTCGAAGCATCCATTGCAGCTTTAGAAAAAGAAAATAGAATGGATATGTCTAAACTGCAAGATAAATTTGAAAAATCTGACACCGAGAAAAGAACTAAAGTGGCTAAAGAAATTGTTGACCTGGACAATTCTTATAGCAGGGAAATAGAAGCTTTAAGAGAGCCAAAGAAAGTGGCAACAGAAAATAAAGTTGAAGAGAAAAAAGAAGTTACAGAAAACAAAGAATTAAAAGAAAATAAAAAAGAAATAAATTTAGAAGAGATCTCTTTGTTTTCTAAAGCTGAAGCTGGATTTTTGTTAGATCCCAAAGATATCAGAGATGAAATTGAAAGATTAAAGCAGGAAATTAAAGATGATAACGATACTTTATTATATAATTATGAAAGCTTACAATTTGGTGACGATAAAAAATTAAATAAAGGTATAATTGATAAAGAAAATCAAATTAAAAAATTAGAAATTATTTTATTAGATACAGAAAACAAGATAAAAAATGATTATGGAAAGAAAGGCCCGGAAAACGTAGCGTTGATAATGTCTCAGGAAGATAAAATTCTTAAGTCTTTAAAAGAATTAAATGAAGATGATTTATCTTCAGTGCCTCAAGCTCGAGAACTAATACACAAATGGAATGTGGCTGATGCCAAAGATTATTTTTCTGATGAACAAAAGATAAAAGGGGCTTTATTAATAGCTTTAGAAAATAAGAAAAAAGAAGAGATTGCTAAACCTCAAGTAAAAGAGGCGGTAGTAGAAGAAAAAAATATTGAATCTCAAGTTATAAAAGAAACCCCAGCAGAAAAAAAGAAAAGAGAAGATTTAGAAATGTTTGATGACATGCAAAAGATTGCATATTTCAAAGAACCAATTAAAGAGGTTCAAAATAATCAAAACGAACAAGTTTTGGATAACAAAGAGGTTTTTGAAAATGAGAATAAAGAGAGTGTTCAAGAAAAAGTTGATAAGAAAAAAAGAGCTGGTATTTTTGAATATATTAGAAAAAATAAAAAGTTAAAATGGTTGTTAATGGCATTGGGCATAACAACTGTTGGTGTTGGTGTTTTTAAGGGAATGGAAAAAAATGATGACAAAAAACAGGATAAGATTGAAACTAGAGTTGATAAAGCAGAAAATAAACCAGATAGTACAATCGTTTTAACTCCAGAAGATTTTGAAAGCGAGGCCGATAAAATATTAAAAGGAGTAAATCCTGATGTTTCTGAGACTATTACTGAAGAAGTTGGTCTTATTCGCAAAATGGTAGTTTTAAAAAAAGGTGATGGCGTTGGTTTGATCAATGATTACAAAATGCATAATAGCTATAAAGTTAATTTTATTGATGGCGAAACCGGAGCAATCTATAAAAATTTAGAAGCTATTTCTAGAACAGTTCAACCAGGGGATTTAGTAATTGAAAATACTAATGGTGAAATATTTGTTGTTTGTTTCTATGGTATTCACGATAGTGGAAAAACTGGTTATGAGGGTTTGTCTAATAATTCTGAATCTAATTTAGGGGCAAATAATGCTGTTGAGCAAACTGTTCCTCAAGTTAATATTGAAACAACTCCAGGTGATTCAGTGACTAAAAATAATGTAGAAGTGAAAACAAATATTACTCCAAAAGATTCAAGTAATAATGAATTTACTTCTTCTAATCCAGAGTTTGATTTTGCTAATATGCCAACAATTAGTCTTGATTCTTTAATCAAAGCTAATAAAAATGCAGAGATTAAGACTGAAATAAAAGATACTGTCAAAGAAGTAAAAACCGAAGTAACTCCAGTTAAAGAAAAGAAAAATTTCTTTCAAAGATTGTTTGGTAAAAAAGAAAAGAAAAGCGATTTTTCAAAATTAATTGGTGATCCTAAAGAGGATATAAAAAATAATAAAGATCAGTCTAATTTATCATTTGATACAAACAAAGCTGTGATTGAAGAAAATATAATTGATAATGCGGTTGATAGCGTTGCTAAAAGTAATGTTGCTCCGGACAGTGTTGCAACTGCTCCTCAATATGTGCCAAGAACTGGTGGTACTATTGAAACAGGAGATAATAATGGACGTTCTGGTTTGCAATCAATGCCAAGACCCAGTTTTAATTTAGAAAAAGATAATTCTAATCATGTTTCTCTTCAAGAAGAGTTAAATGAATCAAGCACTTCTTTATATCCAGATAAAACAGTTTCTACCGAAACACCAAAAATGTCAGAAGAGAATAAAAATAAATCTCAAGTAAGTAAAAATAGTGCCATCTTCGGTCCTGAAAAAACAAGTAAAAGCAAAGAAGATTTTTTGAAAGAAGAAATAAAATCAAAGTTAAAGTTTAAACCAATAAAAAATGATAGTATTAGAGTAGAAACACCAGTAGCACCAGTAACACCAGAAAAAAATAACTCTGATATAATGATTATTAATAAAGGTGAAGGACGTAGTATAGTAAAAATTGATGCTAGTTTAAAAGAATATTTTCCTAAACCTGACAGTGTAGCTACTATCAAAAAAGATAAGGATGGTTATATTATATATAGCGATGGTTCTAAAGGAAGCACAGTAAAGCTTGGCCCAGAATTTGCTGAATATTTTTCTAAACCTAATGTTCCTGTAACCATTGAAAGAAAGGATGATGATTATTTCTTGTATAGTGATGGTCGAAATGGATCAATTGTAAAAATAGATAAATATTTTGCTAAATATTTTGTTAATGAAGACTTTACCGATAAAGATACAGCTGTTGTTGCTAGCCAAATGATTGATTCTCTAAAAACTACTGGGGCAACTGAAGTTAAGTTAGAACAAAATTATGTTATAGAAAAAACAGAGAAACCAGCCGAAACTGTTCCTGGACAAATAAAGACAATGTTAACTCTAATTAAGACTGAGAAGGGTTATTTGGTAAAAAATAGCAATGGAACTAATTCGGATGTCTATCTTGCCTTTGATGTCGTGGCTCAATTACCAGGCTTTACTGGCGAGGATACAATGACCTATGTTAAAAACCCTGATAATACTTGGAGCAAGGTTGTTGCAGTGGTAGGTGAATAAATCGATAAGTTTTAAAATATTAACAAAATCTGGTTGAAATAGGCCAGATTTTGATTTTAGTCGAACTTTTTAATAACTTGACTTATATTTTAGTTTGATATATAATGTATTATATAATTTAAACATATGATATATAAAAGAAAAATAATTGATGAAATATTAAAATTTATTGATTTAGATGAGATTATAGTGCTTCACGGCGCTAGACAGGTTGGTAAAACACATATTTTGTTATGGTTAAAAGAATATCTAGAAAAAAAAGAAAAAGATGTTTATTACATTGATTTAGAAGATTCTAGATTCAAAAGAATTTTAGATGATGGCGTCTCAAATTTTATTAAACATTTGAATGAAGAAGGGCATGCTTTATCAAGTAACGAAAAATGTTTTGTTTTTGTGGACGAAATTCAATATTTAGATAACCCATCAGAATTTTTGAAATTAATAGCCGACCATCATAAAAATATTAAGATGTTTGTGTCTGGCTCATCTAGTTTTGAAATAAAAAGTAAATTTAAAGATTCTTTAGTTGGTAGAACAATAAATTTTGAAATATTTAATCTTTCATTTGAGGAATATCTTTTGTTTAAAAATTATCATTATCAAAAAGGATTAAAAATTACTGATAAAAAGAGAGAAGAATTAAAAGCTTTGTTTAAAGATTTTGTTCTTTTTGGCGCTTATCCTAAAATAGCATTAATTGATGAGATTGAGTTAAAAGAGAAGAGGTTGCAACAAATTATAGACACTTATTTGAAAAAAGATATTAGAGAATTAGCTAGTATTGATAATATTGAAAAATTTAATAATTTGTTAGAGGTTTTGGCGTCTCAAAGTGGGCAGTTATTAAATATTAAAGAATTATCTAACACTTGTAAATTATCGATTCCGACAGTTGAAAAATATTTATTTATTTTAGAGCAAACATATATTATTAAATTACTTAGACCTTATAGTAAAAATATTAGAAGTGAAATTTCTAAAATGCCCAAAATATTTTTTTATGATTCTGGCTTAGCTCAAATGCTTTGGCTTAAGGGATTACAAAAAGAGATTATTGGTGGGGTTTTTGAAACTAGTGTTTTTTCAGAATTAGTAAAAGAGTATGGTCAAAAAAATTTGTATTATTGGAGAACTAAGGATAAGAAAGAAATTGATTTTATTCTAAAAGATAAAAATGAAGTTATACCCCTAGAAATAAAAGTAAATTTTAACAAAATTAAATTGTCGGCCATTAATTATTTTATGGATAATTACAAAATTAAAAGATATTTAGTGGTTGGAATGGATGGTGATAATAATGACGCCAATTTTATTTATCCTTGGCAAATATCAAGTAATTAATATATGAAGAAAAAAGTCTTAAAAAATAAAAACCAAAAAGGGCAATGGACAGCAATTTTAGTCCTGTTTTTTAGTTTACTTTTTGTTATTTTAGCTTCTATTCTACCTTATTTCCAAACTAGGATTGGGTTTATAAAATTCTTTTCTCCAGATGAAAACGCTAATTATGTTTTTACTAAACTATATCAAGAGAGTAATCAATTGTATATTTTTGAAAAGTATAACATGATTGCCTCAGATGTCATTCATCCCCGAAGTTATTTTAGCCATGAGGGGAATTTAAAGCCCCTTAGCTTTTTAGGGATAATTATTATTTATGGTGATTTAGCTAAAATTTTTGGACAAGCTATTATTCCTTTTTTGACTCCATTGTTTGCTGCTCTAGGTTTGTTGTTCTTTTATTTGTTAATTGAAGAAATTGCTAATCGAAGGATAGCCTTATTTTCTTTCTTTATATTATTTTCTTTTCCAGTTTTCTTGTATTATTCAGCTCGTAGTATGTTTCATAATGTTTTGTTTTTGAGTTTACTAATTATGGGTTTATACTTTTTAGTTAGACTTTTCAAATTTCCACCGATAAAAGCAAAACTATTTGAAAGTAGAAAGAAGTATTATCAGCAAATTTTTTCAACTGATTTTGCCTATTCAGCTTTGTCTGGCTTTTTCTTAGGTTTAGCTATTGGGGTTAGAGCATCAGAAATAATTTGGTTGGTACCGGCTGGTATTTTACTCCTTTTGTTTAAAATAAAGAAAATGAGTTTTTTCCGTTTAGCTGTTTTTGTAGCTTTTGTTTTTGTGGCTTTATCTCCTGTTTTGTATAATAATCAAATCTTATATGACTCACCTTTTTATGGTGGTTATCGAGAAATGAATAGATCAATTGAAAATATTAGCCAAGCGGGAAGTGGTTTTTGGAAATCAATTTTTTCTGGTTATTTTGGTGATTTAGGCAATTATATAAAAACAATTTTTAATACGGTTTTCTATTTTGGTTTTTATCCTTATCAATCACTAAAAATGTTTTTTCATTATTGCGTGGAAATGTTTTGGTATTTATTTTTTCCAGCTTGTTTAGGAGGAATTTGTTTGCTAACTAGTCGGAGAAAATTATTAAAGCAAATTTGGCCTTATGCCGTGTCTTGGTTGTTGCTTTCTGTTATTTTGATATTCTATTATGGTTCTTGGAAATTTGTTGATAATCCTGATCCAACTCGCTTTACTATTGGAAATTCCTATACCCGTTATTGGCTACCAATTTATGTTGGTATAATATTTTTAGCCGCTATTTTTATTGATTCAGTTTTGGAATTATTTGGAAAGATTAAAAACAAGAAGGTCTATAATCTATTAAAAATTATTTGGCCACTTACTTGTTTATTGCCGATATCTTATCTTTCTTTTAATTTTGTTTATCAAGGATCAGAAGAGGGATTAAAGCACTATGAAGCTAAAGCCCTAGCTGCTCAAACTGAAGTACGACAGGTTTCGACTATGACTGAGGTTAATTCAGTTATTATTACAGAATATCATGACAAATTTTTATTTCCCGAAAGAAAGGTTATTGTGGGGCGTTTTGATGATGACAATATGAATCGGAGTTATAAAGCATTGGTTGATAAAACCCCGGTTTACTACTATAATTTCACCTTACCAGCCTCTCATTTAGATTATTTAAATAATCGTCGTTTAAAAGATTTTGGTTTACAAATAAAATTGTATAAAGAAATTAATTCGACTTTCTCTTTGTATAAACTTTATCCTTATGACTTATAATATAATAATAATTGGTTGTCAGATGAATCGAGC
This sequence comes from uncultured Gammaproteobacteria bacterium, assembly GCA_964437025.1. Taxonomy (GTDB): domain Bacteria; phylum Patescibacteriota; class Patescibacteriia; order Patescibacteriales; family UBA12465. The sequence goes on along the minus strand of CAYTEZ010000005.1, from coordinate 6,265 downwards.
AGACGGTGAACGTCTGGCTTTTTATTTGGAAAATATTGGTTTTAAATTTGAAGCTAATTTTTTAAAAGCTGATTTAGTGGTTTTGGTTTCTTGCGGTGTAAAACAAGCAGCTGAAGATAGAATTTATGGTTTAGCTAATAGAATTATGAAAGCTAATAGAAAAGCTATAGTTGCTTTAACTGGTTGTTTAAGCGATAGAGTTGATGTTAGAACTCGTTTGGCTAAAAATGTTCAAATTTATTTTAATATTTCCGATCTACCAACCCTAAACCAAGGCCTTAAAAAATATTTCCCTAAATTGAATAAAACCTTGCTTTCCCAAGTAAAAAATTATTTAGATATTTCCGCTAAAAACTCATCTCCTTTTTCGGCCTTTGTTCCTATAGGAAATGGTTGTAATAATTTTTGTTCCTATTGTGTTGTTCCTTATGCCAGGGGTAGGGAAATCTATCGACCTTTCTCCGATATTTTGCTTGAGGTTAAAAGTTTAGTTGAAAAAGGGTATAAGGAAATTAATTTAATAGCCCAAAATGTTAATAGTTATAAATCGGGTAATAAAGACTTTCCTGATTTGCTAGAGGCAGTTGATAAAATACCGGGAAATTTTTGGGTTAGATTTTCCACTAGTCACCCCAAAGATGTTAGTTCTAAATTAATAAAGGTTTTGCAAAAAAGTACTAAGGTTTGTGAGCATTTTCATTTAGCCGTTCAATCGGGTGACGATGATATTTTACAAGCCATGAACAGAAAATATAAAATTGAAGATTATAAAAAGTTAGTTGGAAAAATCAGACAAGCTTTTGCGAGAAAAGATTATTTACCCACAGCTATTACTACTGATATTATTGTTGGATTTCCGGGGGAAACCTTAAAAAACTTTGCTAACACTAAAAAGTTGTTTACTGAAATAAAATTTGATCTAGCTTTTATTTCTAAATATAGTCCTCGCTTTGGTACAGCTTCTTTTGCTATGAAAGATAATGTTTCTTGGGCGGATAAAAAGAAAAGGGAAGCAGAATTAAATAAAATTTTGAGAAAATATGCTTTGTTAAATAACAAAAAATATTTAAACAAAGAAGTTGAAGTTTTAGTGGAGGGTACAAATCGTAAAGGGGAATTATTTGGCAGAACTAGAACTTCTAAATTAGTTAGAGTACATTTGAGTTCTCTATCTAAAGAAGCAGAAGAAAAAAATAAGTCTTGTGTTAGTCGTAAATTAATAGGTGAATTTGTTAA
>CAYTEZ010000005.1:0-4929 GCA_964437025.1 uncultured Gammaproteobacteria bacterium | reverse complement strand
CAGAAGAAAAAAATAAGTCTTGTGTTAGTCGTAAATTAATAGGTGAATTTGTTAAGGTAAAAATTATTGAAGCTAAAGAGTTTGAAATGATTGGTGAATTAATAAGTACTGGTAATAATAAGAAGGTTGTTGTTATTTTAGGGCCAACAGCTAGCGGAAAGACAGCCCTAGCTATTAAATTAGCCCATGAATTTAATGGGGAAATTATTAGTGCTGATAGTCGTCAGGTGTATATAGGCATGGATATTGGTACTGGCAAAGATTTACCCGATTATCATTATCAGGGTAAGGATATTCCTTATCACTTAATTGATGTTTGTTCTCCTAAAAAAGTATTTACTTTAGCGCAGTACCAAAAAATGGCCTTTTCTGCCATCGAAGATATTTTAAGTCGGGGGAAGCTACCAATTTTAGTTGGTGGTAGTGGCTTGTATTTAGAGGCTGTGATTGATAATTATGTTTTGTCAGCTGTGAAGCCAGTTTTTGGCCAAAGAAATGAGTATGAAAATTTAGAATTAAGTGAATTACAAAAGAGAATAAAAAAACAGAATGTTAAATTTTTTTCAGGTTTGAATAATAGTGAATTAAATAATAAACGTCGTTTGGCTCGGTATCTAGAAATATTAGAAAGTGAAAAAGATTTTAGTCCTAAGAAAAAAGATCGTCGTTATGATTTTTTAATCTTTGGTCTTAGTCCAGAAAAAGAAGTAATGAAAGATAGAATTTATAAAAGACTCATTAAAAGATTAGAGGAAGAGAATATGATTGGTGAGATAGGGGGTCTGATAAAATCAGGTGTCTCCTTTGAGCGTTTAGATAGTTTTGGTTTAGAATATCGTTTTATTGGACAATATTTACAAAAAAAAATAAGCTACCAACAATTAGTTGATAGACTTTATATTGCTATTTGCCAGTTTGCTAAGAAGCAGAAGTCATGGTTTAGACGCTTTGAAAAACTGGGAGCTGATATTTTATGGGTTTCTGATTATTTAGAGGCAAAGAAAAAGACGGAAAAATTTTTGAAATAAAGCTTAATTAATTTTTACAATTCCTGAAGGAACAGCATTATAATTTCCGACTTCAAAGTCGGAAATTTTTTTACTCAAGCAGAAGCCTAAAGTATAGGCCTTGGTAGAAGTGTTATATGAATATTGATATTCTTGATCAGTACAATTTCCATCGTCTCTAGGGCTAGGATTTTGTGGAATTAAGCTCAAAAAAACCTTGCTAGTACTTGAACCAATTAGACTGCCACCAAAACTTAAAGTGGTGGGATAGCTATTTTCGTATTTATAGTATTCCTCTAGGGCTAATTGAATTTGTTTAACATTGCTTAATCTTGCATTGTTTCTTGAGACTTCTTCTGTACTGTTAAATGATAAAACGGAAATTGATATTATAATCCCAATAATTGAGACAACGACTAATATTTCAACTAAAGTAAATCCTTTTTTCATAGAATAAATTAATTAATTTTTATTATTCCATTAATTGTGGCTTGATAATTTCCAGCACTTAAATCTCCAACAGAATCACTAATACAAAAACTTAGAGTATAGGTATCAGTAGCAGTGGCGTAAGTGTATTGATAGTTTTGGTCAGCACAAGTGCCGTCATCTTCAGGGCTGGGGTTATTCGGTATTTTTTTTAGAAAAACAGTGCTAGTGGTGGCATTTTTTAATTCGCTACCCATAGTAATGGTTGTTGGAAAGGAGCCACTTTCTTTGCGGTACATATCTAAGGCCACTTGGATTTGTTTAATATCACTAACTCTTTTAGTATTTCTGCTTTCAGCGCCTGTGCTTCTAAAGGCAAAGATGCTAATTGATATTAAAACTACTAGAATGCTGATGGTCACCAGAATTTCAACAAAAGTGAAGGCATTTTTATTTTTGTTTTTCATAATTAAATATTTTTGATAATTTCAATTATCTTATCAGCTTTGTAGCGTCCTTTAGTTTCGGCCATTACTTTTCCGATAAAAAACTGAAGTAGAGCTTCTTTACCTCCCTGATACTCAGCTAATTGCTTAGGATATTCTTTAATAATTTTTGATACAATGTTTTCTAATTCTTCAGTATTGCTGTCGTTTTTTTGTTCTAAATTCTGCTCCTGCATAATGGCCGTTGGGCTATTTCCATTTTCATACATAATTTTTAATATTTTTTGTCCGGCAGTGGAATTGATTTTTTCTTGGTGGAGCAAGCAAATGAGTTCAGCAAAATTTTCAGCACTTATCTTTATTTCGTTGATGCCTTTTTTGTCGGCTTTTAGGAATTTGAAAAGTTCGCTAGTCAACCAATTAGCAGTTAGTTTAGCTAATTGTTTTTTTTGATTAGACCATGATTTGTCAGTGGTGCTAAGCCATTCTTGTAATTCTGATAGTACCATTTCTAACCACTCGGAAATTTCCTTATTTTCTATTAAAATTTCTGCCATATCTGGTGTATAGCCATATTCAAGTATGAAACGGTCTTTTTTGTGGTGTGGTAATTCGCCAATTTTGTTTTTTAAACTTTTAATCTCATCGGAGCTAATTTTTATAGGCAAAATATCGGGCTCGGGGAAGTAGCGGTAATCAGCGCCCGACTCTTTTATTCTTTGGTGAAAAGTTTCACCGCGGTCTTCATTATAGCCCCTAGTTTCAGCTAAAATTTCTTCTCCTTTATCCAAGAGTTCACTCTGCCTTTTTATCTCATAGGCGATAGCTCTCTCCAAAGCTTTAAAAGAATTAATATTTTTTAGCTCCACTTTATTATTCAACTTTTTCTTCTTAATAGTTTTTATCTTTCCGTCTTCTCGATACCAAGAATTTTTTTCCTGCAAACTAACATTAGCTTCGCATCTCATTTCTCCCTTTTCCATATTAGCTTGGCTGATACCTAGATGTTGTAGTATTTGTTGAAAAGTTTGGCAGAACATTTTGGCAGTCATAGCGTCATGCATCACTGGTTCGGTAACTAATTCCAATAAAGGGACACCGGCTCGGTTAAAATCAATTAAGGTGTGGGTTTTTCCTTTAGGATGATTTAACTTAGCAGTATCTTCTTCTAGATGAATTCTAGTTATTTCTATTTTTTGTTTATTAATATCTAAATAACCACCGAAAGCAAATGGTAAATCATACTGTGATATTTGATAGCCCTTGGGTAGGTCAGGGTAGAAGTAGTTCTTTCTATCAAATTTACTTAGTTTATTAATTTGGCAGTTTAAGGCCAAACCTAAAAGAACAACTTTTTCAATTGCTTCTTTGTTTATCAGTGGCAGTGTTCCAGGATGACCTAAACAAATTGGGCAAACAACAGAGTTAGCCTTAGCATTAAAAGGATCATTAGCACAGGAACAAAAAGCCTTGCTTTTAGTGTTTATTTCGGCATGTATTTCCAGGCCGATAATGACGTCGTATTTCATTTTATTCAATTATCTTTTTAATCTCAGAAAAAATTATTTCTGAAATTTCTTCTATACTAAGATTGGCGTTAATTTTTTTCCAATTATATTTTTCACCTAAATCAAGATGAATTTGTTTCACCTTGCGTGAAAACTCATCATCCAATTCGTGTTTATGATTTTTTTCAATTGCTTCTTTAAATCTTTCACCGTCAAAAAGAATAGCTAAATCTTCTTTCATTAAAAAAGAATTAATTTTTTCTAAAAAAGAAGAATCTATTCCAGCTCCGATACCCCAGGCAAGGCCAGTACCAACGTAGTCTTCAGCAATTACATAAATACCAGAATCTAATTTTTTCTTTAGTTCTTCTTGGTAGTGACTGCGGTTGATGACATAAATTAATTGAGCTTCACGAGCACTTAGATTGTAGGGATTACCCTCTCGAAGGTAGGCATTGATGATAGGGCCAGATGGCTCCAAATCATATACTGGATATTTTAGGTATTCGGCTTTAATTCCTAGGTCTTTTAATTTTTCAATTAAGATTCTAGCTTGAGTTGTTTTTCCAAGATTATTAGTACCATAGAAAACAATTAATTTGCCTTTGTCTGACATATAATTAACGATTATCGCCGCTTCCAGAAATACAATTTCTTTCTAGGCGTGATTTTAATTTTTCTAAATTTTTTTGAGCTACACTCTCTAAGTCGATTTTAAATTCAACTGCTGTTTGTGAGATATACCACAAAACATCACCCAGTTCTTTTTCGATTTCATTTCTTTTTTCTTCGCTGATAATACCATTTTCATCGCGCATTATTTTTTTTACCTTATCAGCTACTTCACCAGCTTCTCCGGTTAATCCTAAAACAGGGTAGATATAATTATTACCTTTATTTGGGTAAATAGCGGTTTCTTGAGCCCATTTTTGATATTCTGCAAAAGTCATATTATATTTTTTCGTTAATTTTTTTAACTAGATCATGAATTTGTGCCCATAATTCTTCCCAAGTTCCATCATTATTTATAGCAAAATCAGCGTGGGACATGGTTTCTGGAATTTGGACTTCAGTTTCAGCAATATCGTCTTTTTGAAATTCAGCAAATGTTTTTTTATCATCCCCGGGATTCTCGTTTCTTTCGATAACTCTTTTGTATCTGACTTCTTCACTAGCTTCAACACTAACCAAGAAAAAACCAGGAATCTGTTGTAAGTGTTTGATGTCAGCTAGTCGTCTGATTCCATCAATTACAATAAAGTTATCATCATTACCTTTAACATCATCGGCCATAACATTAGCCAAGATATCCTCACCAAACATTTGGCGTAAAAGAGTAGACATGTTTTGAATGTTGGTTCTAGTTTGTTCAACATGAAGCCTTTTTAAAACATCTCTTAAAATAGTTGAGAAGCGATAATCGCTCGCTTTGTAGTTTTCAATTAAAAACTTTTTTATTACTCCTTTGCCACAGGCAATTTGGCCAGTCAAGCCAATGATAACTTTCTTGTTTGACATGTTTGTTTTATTATTAATTAT
>CAYTEZ010000004.1:30816-40479 GCA_964437025.1 uncultured Gammaproteobacteria bacterium | reverse complement strand
GGCTTTTCCGTTCGTTGTCTGAAGAACTGATTAAAAAAGATACCTCTCCTTACTCATCTTAGTCGCATAGCGACGTAGATGAGACCTAAACTCAAAAATCTTAATTTTATGGATAAAGATAATTCTTTGAGAATATATAAAATTAGATAGTGTTAAAAAAATAAAGCCACCAACGATGTTGGTGGCTTTAAAAATGTTTTTACTTTTTTAAAAAAAATGGTATAATAAAAGCATAAATTAAATACTTAATTTGTTATTTATGAAGAAAAAAATATCAATTCTTTTAATATTTGTTTTCCTTTTAACCGTTGGGGCGGCTTGCAAAAGTCCTAGTGTGGAAGAGGCTACTGAGCCAGTAACTTTAAACTATTGGAGAGTGTATGACGGCCAAGATGATTTCGCCGAGATTATTGCTAAGTATAATGCACAGCATCCTTATGTAACTATTAATTATCGCAAACTTCGTTATGATGAATATGAAGAGGAATTACTAAATGCCTTTGCTGAAGATAGAGGGCCAGATATTTTTTCTATTCATAACACTTGGGTAAAAAAATATGAGTCTAAGATAGAACCAATGCCTAGCCAAACAACTATGGTTTGGCAAACAACTCAGGGGACTATTAAAAAAGACGTGGTGGCTGAAACTAAGGTTGCTCGCAGTATGAATTTGAAGGAATTAAAACAAAATTTTGCTGACGTGGTTTATTCCGATGTTGTTATAAATGATAAAATCTATGGTTTACCTTTGTCAGTAGACACCTTGGCCATGTATTATAATCAAAGTTTATTTGATCAAGCGGGAGTTACTGAAATTCCAAAATATTGGAATCGAGATTTTCAACAGACAGTAAAAAAATTAAGTAAGCAAGACTTAAAAGGAAATATATTACAATCTGGTGTAGCTTTGGGTGGTAGTACTAATATTGATCGTTATAGCGATGTTTTGTCAGTTTTAATGATGCAGAATGGAGCTAATATGATGAGTGATTCTGGACAAATTCTTTTTAACACTGTGCCAGAAAATTCCCCTAATAGCGATTATAATCCAGGACTTATGGCCTTAAAATTCTACACTGATTTTGCTAATCCTGTTAAAGAAGTTTATGCTTGGAACAATAAACTGGAAAACTCTGTTAATTCTTTTGCTTCTGGAAAAACTGCTATAATGTTTGGTTATGCTTATCATTTACCAACCATTAAAACTATGGCTCCTAAATTAAATTTTATGGTAGCCCCACTACCACAAATTGAAGGGTCTGGTACTCCAGTTAACTTTGCTAATTATTGGGTTGAAGTTGTTTCTAAAAAAAGCAAGCATCAAAATGAGGCTTGGAACTTTGTTCAATTTTTAGCTAGCGCCGATCAAGTTAATTCTTATCTTACTAAAACTAAAAAACCAGCTGCTCTAAGATCTTTGGTCAGCAAGCAAACAGAAGATTTGGAAATTGGTGTTTTTGCTAGTCAAGTTTTGACCTCTAAAAGTTGGTATAAAGGAAAAAACGCTTCAGTAATGGAAAAGTTTTTTGCTCAAATGATTGATGAGACTTTAGCTGATACAGAGAATAAAATTATGGAGATTATGAATTTATATGCTAGTCGTATTCAACAAACGATTAATTAAAAATATATGAAAAGAAAAATTATTGCTCTCATTATTTTAACCTTTATTCTTAGTTTTAATATTATTTTTGTTAAAACAATTTTAGCAGCTCCTAAAACAACCCCCTCAACTACCACCTCTACTGTTTATTTAGTTCCTCAAGGTTCTAAATATAATACTGGTAATTATGAATTAAATGATTTTGTGCAGGTTGGTGTCAATGTTACTAAAATCATATTAGGTACCGTTGGCTCCCTATCTCTTTTAATGTTTATTTATGGCGGGGTTATGATGTTGATATCAGCCGGAAGTAGTGAAAGAGTGTCTAAGGCTAAAGGAATTATTATGGCGGCTGTTATTGGTTTAATAATTGTTTTTGTTAGTTATATTATTGTTAGTTTTGTAATTGGGGCTTTAGGCGGCCAAAATACCTCAGTGGGCAATTGGACTGGTAGCGGAATAAAAATTTATGAATAATTATGAATGATTTTGTTAAAAAACCGGTTTCTTTGGATCAAGATTCTTTAGGTAGTTATATTAAAAGAATTAGAGAAAAGAAGAGAATAGAACTCTCAGAAGTGGCAGTAGCGATAAATATAAACATTAAATATTTACAAGCTATTGAATCGGGTAATTATCGCGATTTACCAAAAGGAGCTTATGGAAAGATTTTCTTTAAAAAATACATTGAGTATTTAGATATTCGTCACAAAAATATTGTTAATGAATTTATCAAAGAGCAAAATCGTAGTCAAAATTTTGAAAGTAATATCTTTTTTAATCAAGTTGTTAGTTGGCGTAATTTATTGTCGTTACCAAAAGTTTTGCGAAATTTATTAATATTATTAGTAGTGGTAGTTTGTTTTTTGTATTTGTTTTTTTATTTTAAAAATGTTTTTGCACCACCATTTTTGGAATTAGAAGTTCCACAGGACAATCAGATTGTTTCTGATTATAATATAACAGTTCAAGGAAAAACAGAGCCAGAAAGTGAGTTAAAGATAAACGATAATTTGGTGTTGATAGATCAAACTGGATATTTTTCTGAGGCTGTTCATCTGAAATCGGGCATAAATATTATTGAAGTATCATCAAAGAAAAAATATAGTCGCGAAAAGACCGTTACTAGAAAAATTTTAGTCGAAATGAAATAATTTAATATATAAAAATATGAGCTTGGTTAATAAAAATTTATTAATTAATATTGATTTGTTATTAGATAAGATAGTTACCCGTGATTCTGATAGGGTGGCTGATTTAGGTTGTGGAAGTTTTGGTTATTTTGTTTTTCCATTAGCTAAAAGAATTGGTAAACATGGAAAAATTTATGCTGTTGATATTATTAAAGCTAATTTAGAAAATATAAAGAAAACTGCCAATTTAGAAAACCTGTCACAAATTGAAACCGTCTGGGGTGATTTAGAGGTTGTAGGAAGCACTAAAATAGCTGATAATTCTTTGGATTCAGTTTTGATAGTTAGTGTTTTGAGCCAAGCAGATGATTATATTAGTATATTAAAAGAGGCTAAAAGAATATTGCGTCGAGATGGAAAGATGTTAATAGTTGATTGGAATGACAGTAAATCACCATTTGACATTAATCCAGAAAAACGCTTAAATAAAGAAGTCTTAAAAAAGACAGCTGATGACCTTGATTTACAAATAGCCGAAGATTTTCCGGCTGGCAAGTATCATTATGCCCTATTATTAATTAAGTAAAGTTATGTTAAACTTGTTAACCTTTAATTATTGGTTTGATATCACTCCAGTACCATTCATTTTTCCAGCTAAAATTGCCCTTTTTATTTTTGTGGGCTTACTTTTGCTTGCTGGTTTGTTTTTCTTTTTATTTAGAAAGAAATTTTCTCTATCAAAGAAAATGTTTGTCTCCTTATACGGTTTTTGTTTTACCAATTTTATCATCGGATTGGTCTTGATATTTTCCGAGGTACAAAGAGCTACTTTTTTATCAGCTAGATTTTGGTATTTAATTTGGTTTGGCGGTATGATTTGGGCTATGATAAATATTATAAAGAAGCAAAAGAAATATTTAGCTAATCGAGAAGGTTTAAAAAAAGACAGAGAATTTAAAAAATACCTTCCTTAATTGTTATTTTCAATATATAAAAAAAGATGACTTTTAGTCATCTTTTTTGTTTAATCTTTTTTTTAATTTGATTAACTCTTTAATAAATACCAGAGAGTCCTTTATAACCTTTACTTTACTTTTTCTCTGGTCGTATCTATTCTCCGACCAATCCACTGGTATTTCTGCTATTCTGCAGTTTAGTTTTTTAGAGAAAGCTATTAATTCTGTATCAAAAAACCATTCGCCATTGTCGACTAAATTTTTTATCATATTCCAGTTCTCTTTACCAATTCCCTTAAAGCCACATTGAAGGTCGGAAAACTTATGACCTAAAATTACTTTTGATAATAGTATGTAAATTCTAGAACTTAATTCTCGCAAAAAGCTTCTATCAGTTTTTGAGCCCTTTTTTAATCTAGAACCAAAAACTAAAGAGAAATTTTCCTTTATTAGCTTATTTAATAAATCGTCAATATTTTCTAATGATACAGCCAAATCAATATCCATATAAATATTGAAATCAGAATCACTTTGGTTTAGAAATGTTTTTATAGCGTTTCCCTTGCCTCTCTCAGAAATTATAATATTTTTTATCTCAGGGTATTTCAAGCTGAGGTTTTTGGCAATATTTTCTGATTCATCAGTAGAGTTGTTTATAATTAAAACAATATCCCAGTTAAATTCATATTTTTTTTCTTTCAAAAAATCTAAAAGCTTTAGAGTGTTTTTTTCTAATATTTTTTCTTCGTTTCTTGATGGTAGGGCAAAGCTTATTTTCATGGCTTTTTATAAATTGTTATATATGACTGTCTATATATTGGTTGATAATTAGATCTAATATAATTTTCTAATACATTGTTTCCGGTGTGACCAAAATGTTCTGTGATATTACTGTAATATAATAGTATAGCACAATCTGGTGATTTTGTCTTAAAAGATTCTAAGGCCTCATCGAACTGAGCTGTAGAATATTCAGTTTCTAGTAGTACACTGAAGGGGGTGGCATTTAGTCTTTTTAAGTCAAAATATAATGGCGCAAATGGTCCGGAATAAATATATTTTCCCGGACAATTTTGTTCAATTATTGGCTTTAATATTTTAATTGGATTATTTTCATAAAAAAATAAAGATTTATCGATAAGTGACTGAATAAGAGTTGAGCAAAGTAATAAATATACAACTATTGTAATGGCCCAATTAATTTTTAATGGTTTTTCTAAAGTTAAATTAAGACTTAATATTAATATTGGAAAACTAGTCAATGCTAAATGATAAAAATCAGGTAAGGGGAAGCAACTAAGTATTAATAGTAATTGTAAAAAAAGGAGATTTTTAATGGTGGCGTCTTTTTTTGACCATAAGGTTATTGCAAAATAAAAGGTTATTATTAAAAAAGCAAAAAATAAGTAATAGGGTATTTTATTAACTTCAACGTAGCCATTTAGGGGGCTCAAGAAAAGATTTGAATATAGTGTTTTTAATGGCCATTTAATAATAATTGGTATTATTGGAATTATTGATCCAACAGAAAAATATAGCAGGTCTTTAAAAGATCTTTTTGTTTTTGATTTAATTAAATTAAACAGTAAAATTAATCCAATTCCTCCCCAAAAAATTAATCCTTTATGTTGTAAAAAAACAATAGCCAATCCGCTAAATAATCCAGAGGTAAATATGATTGAGTGTTTTTTTGTTTGATCGTATAGAAGAAAAAAATAAGTAGAAATGGTTATAAAAACAATGCTGTAAAAATTATGATTTATAATTGGTAAGAAGCTAAGAGAAAGTATAAAAATTATTGCTGGTATTAAACTTAATTTACTTTTTGTGACTATTTGGCTTGATTTATAAATTGAAAAAGCAGCAATAGCCAATAGTATGATGCTAGCTATTTTGGCTATACTGTATTTTGCTCCAAATATTTTAAACAGCCAAAATATCAAATAGAAACTACCGGGAGCAATTTTCTCAAAAAAATCTAAATATAATACCCTATGATTTAAAAGGTGCCAAGCTCCGCTCAAAATTACTCTCTCGTCTAAATTTATTTGTTGGTAGGAATTTATGGTAAAACTTATAATCAAGAGTATAAAAAATATAAATGAGTTAATTTTATTTTTTTTTAAAGACATAGCTAATTTGGTCTTCATATATTTTTTCCCAGTTTTTATTATTATTTAAGAAATTTAGCAGTTTATTATCCGATACAAAATTCTCTTCTTTCAGGCCAAAAAGGTATTTATCCAACCAGCTTAGTTTTTCAGGTTGTTGTTTAGCAATAAAAAAAGTGTTTATTTGATATTCTGTTATTTTTTGTTCTCTTATTTTATCATCGTTTTGGTAAAAAATAGAAAATTCTTCTATATAACTGTGGTCCTTAAATGGTTTCTGAGGTTGTCTGCCGTCAATAAATAGTTTTTGTTCCGAGTATTGGTTAATTAAAAATCCTCCCCAAGCGTACTCGTTAAATAGTCTAGTTTCCTCTGGCTTAAGATTAGTTTTTAAAAACTTTGTTCCTTCACAAGGATACCTGTGACAAAAAGAAGAAAAAGGTTTGTTGGTAAAATTAGTGGTTAAAGCACACAAAGCTATTATTATTAAAAAATTTAATATTAAATATAATTTTATCAACCAGTGGGTTTTAGTTTTTTTTGTTTGAAAGAGCTCTTTTAAATCGTTGTATATTATTTCAGAAATAAGAGGCAGGGTGCTGACAAAGAGAAGGGGAAAATGACGTTTTGATTTAAGGGCTAGAAATAAAAATAAGATAGTTACAGAAAGATTCCAAGGAGTTAATATTTTTTTCTTTTGGCAATTAATTAAGGCTATTATAATAATAGTTATTGTTAGGCCAATATAGATAATTTGCCAATATAAAAAAGGATAAAGATATTGTGGCAACCATTCAGTTATTAATTTAAAATAAGCAGTATTTTTATATTGAAATAAAAAATCAAATAATTTTAATCCATAAGGAGTAAATAAGGTTGTAGCGGCTGAAATTAGAGAAAAACCTAAAAATATATTTAGGTCCTTAAATGATAATATTTTTGGAAAGGATAAAAAAGAATTTAATAGTTTGTATATCCAAGAATTTGGATATTGGCTAATTATTTTTTCAGCTAATTTAATTCCAAAATAAAAGAAAAGAAGAAAAACACCTAGAAGAAAGCCACCGTGTAAATTAGTCCAAATATATATTAATGGGATGAGAAAAAATAAAATTAACCAAGCTTTATCTTTTTTTTCAAACGCCCTCTTCTCAAATAGATATATAATAATGAATAGAAGAATAATAAAAAGAACACTCAATTCTTGTATCCTTACACCAAAGTGGGGCAAGCAAGCTTTTATACCTAATACTTCTAAGGGTAATAAAAAAAACAAAAAGTTTTTTTCCTGAACAATATTTTTTATAATAAACTTATTTAAAATAAATAGAGCTCCCACTATAATCAAGGCAAAAATGATGCTTATAAAAATATAACCAAAATTAGAATATCCTTGGAATAATAAAAAATCAGATAGCCATTCATGATTTATCCAATAATTATCAGATTCAGAAAAAATATAATTATAATTGTTTTTGTAATTAACTTGTTTTGAGGTTGATATATCTTGACCCATTTTTAGATGCCAACCTAAGTCTGGGTCGAGTGTAGAGAATGAATTTCTAAGAAGTATGCAAAAAAACAAGGAATAAAAGAGAAGTATTAATACATTGTCAAACTTGATATTTTTCATTTTTTTTGAGTTATTATTATAAGTAGATTATAGCAAATATTGTTACTTTTTTGAATATATGATATAATTTATGTATAAAAATTAAAAATCAAAAAACTAGAAAGGTGGTGAATTATGAAGAAAAAATTAATTAGTTTGTTTATTATTTCTTTGTTTGTAGTGCCATTTTTGGCTTTAGCTCCAGCTCATGCTGAAGATGTAAATAACATTTTTGGTTTGAATTATGTTGACAATAACACTACTAGTGGAGGTCAAAATATCGCATTAGGAAGCAGAGACCCACGTACAATGGCAGCTCAACTTATTAACGTTATTTTAACATTATTAGGTGTTATCGCTGTTGTTATTGTATTACTTGGAGGTTTCAAATGGATGACTGCTGCTGGTAATGAAGATAAGGTTGGTGAAGCTAAAAAAATATTAGCTGCTGGCGTTATCGGTCTAGTTATTATCTTAGCTGCTTGGGGTATCGCAAGATTCGCTCTAAACGCTTTGATTGGTGCTACTAGATAGTATTGTTCTTATTTCTAAACTCGAATTTGGAAGTTTTGGTGCTTATTTCAAAAATAGGCACCATTGTTACTGGCGTTTGTACTGTGTATAAGTGCTAGTAACAATGTAATTAATATAAAAACTATGAAGAAAAAATTAATTAGTTTGTTTATTATTTCTCTATTGGTAGTTCCATTTTTAGCTCTAAATCAAGCTAGCGCCACTGTTAATGATTTAGGAGTTGGTTTTGTTGATGGTACCGAGGGTGATGGTAGTGCTATTGTTTTAGGAGATAGAGATCCTCGTTCTATGGCAACTCAAATAATTAATACCGCCTTAACAATATTAGGAGTTCTTTCAGTTGTTATCATCTTGTTAGGTGGCTTCAAATGGATGACTGCCGCTGGTAATGAAGATAAGGTCAACAGTGCTAAGAAAATCTTAGGTGCCGGTGTTATCGGTCTAGTTATTATCTTAGCTGCTTGGGGAATTGCTCGTTTTGTTTTAACCCAATTAGCTACTGCTACTAAATAAAAAAGTTTAACTTTTATTTAATTAAATATGAAAATTAATAAAAAATTGATTTTGGCCAGTCTTTTAACCAGCTTCTTTCTTTTTGGTTTTGTCTCTAGTAGCCTAGCTGATAATTATGGCCTAGATAAAACTATCAGTGCTGGTAATAAATTAGAAAAAGCTTTTAGTGTTAAGGCTGTTGGCTCAAGCTCTGAAGCTTTCTTATCAACTCGTTTGGGTTCTATTATTGGAACTCTTTTGTCTTTTTTAGGGGTTATTTTTATGGTTTTAGTAATTTATGCTGGTGTTCTATGGATGACTGCTCGTGGTGCTGAAGCTCAGGTTGATAAAGCTAAAGATATCTTAGTTAATGCTATTATCGGTTTAATTTTAGTTTTAGCCGCTTATGCAATAACTGCCTTTGTTGGTGGCCAATTAACAAATATTCAACCAGCGGTAACCCAATAATATTTTATGTTAAAAAATATTTCTCAAAAAATTAAATATTTTATTCTCCCTCTATTATTAATGTTTTTTTGTTTCCCGGTCTTAGCGGAAAACTTTTTTGAGAGTGAAACTGGTTTAAAAAATATGGCCGCAGAAACTGGCTATGATAAACAAAAGATATTTAATAGTGCCGATTCAATTGATACTAGTGTTGGTGGAATAATTCAATTAGCTCTTTCTCTTGTTGGCTTAGTATTTATGATTTTCTTATTCTACGGTGGAATATTATGGATGACAGCTGCGGGAACTCAAAAGAGAATTGATCGTGCTAAAAAAATTATGTCCGAATCAATTATTGGTTTAATAATTGTATTTTTAGCTTATGCTATTTCCTTCTTTGTTATCAATGTTTTTTCGGGACAAGGATTATTAGATTAATATTTATGATTAAGTTTTTACAAAAAACAATTCCTCTACTATTTCTGCTATCACTTTTTTTTGTTATAGCCCAACCAGCTATGGCTGGAATTTCAGAGGCTTTTAAAAATAATAGATTGACTGGTTTTGCTGGTAATGTTGGTTATGATACAGCTAGCAGTAGCAGTAGATCAGTTGAGGGGGTTGTAAGTCTAGCTATCCAAACCGTTTTTGGCTTATTAGGCGTTGTTTTTATGATATATATTTTCTACGGTGGAGCTTTGTGGATGACTGCTTCTGGAAGTGAAGAAAAAATTAAAGAAGCTCAGACTATTTTAAAGCGGGCAATTATTGGTTT
>CAYTEZ010000004.1:0-30716 GCA_964437025.1 uncultured Gammaproteobacteria bacterium | reverse complement strand
TAATTAATATAAACAATATGAAAAAAATATTTAAATTTAGTTTATTATTTTCTTTAATATCTTTATCTTTTTTGATGGCACAAATTTCATTTGCTCAAAATGAGAGTAAGGCTATAGTTTCAACAACTGATAGATATTCTAAAATATTTAGATCTTCTGCTGGCTTCTCTGGCGCTGTAGAAACACCAGACCTAATTGCCAGTATTATTAAGACAGCGCTTTCTTTCTTGGGTATTATATTCATTGTCTTGATGGTTCTTAGTGGCTATCAATGGTTAACAGCTGGTGGAAATGAAGATGCAATTAAAAAAGCTAAGAGCAGAATAATTAATGCAGTTATTGGTTTAGCTATTGTTATACTAGCCTATTCAATTACGGCTTTTGTCTTTAAGAATTTACCAGGTGGTAGCCCAAGTAAAGGTTCTGGGTCTTTAGAAACTAGTGGATAGTTATCATAAAAAAAACAGAGCGTACTTTTGTACGCTCTTTTTTTATCTTCTTTTTCCGGTTGTTATCCAGAAGAAAACGTTTTCACCATATATTTGGTGAACTGTATTTGGGTATACAGTAACCGTTGCACTTTCTTCCTTTTCATAATCACCTTTAGAAGTAACGGTATATTTACCAACAGGTAAATATATTTTTGTTTTTTCGCCTTTCCCTATGGTTAAGCTTTTTCTGTAGTAGGAGTTAGAAGGATCTACTCCAATAATCACAACACTAAATTCTTGATAAGAATCTTTGTTAATTATAACTCCTTCAAGACCCATGTTGTTGTTTGGTGCAGAATAAGTAGATTGTCCCCCGCTTGCCATTTGGCTGATTAAGTAAGCGTTGGCGTTTGCCATAGTGACTGTTGCATAAGCGTCAGCTGCTTTTGTGACATTTAAACTTCCACCTTGGAAGTTTGGAAGAGAAAAGTTACCGCCAATACTTTGTTGATGAGTGTTTTGAGTAGTTTGGTTTGCTGGAGTATTATTGGCGACAGTAGTGGTTGGTAATTTTTGTTCATTCTCTAAAGCTATTTTAAAGAATAAAACATAAGCTGAATCCAACTGATCTAACAGTTGTTTTTTTACAGCGGGGTCTTCGTTCATTTTTTCAACTTTAATTCTTTTTTCATTCCATTCATCAAAAACATCTTTTGACGACATTGATTTTTGGGAAAAAGCAAATGATATGGTTGCTACAACCAACATCATTAATAAAAATAATTTTTTCATGTTTTAAATTTTTTTGGTTCATATGTATTAAGCCTCTAATAATAAAGATTTAATATATATGAACCAAAAACAACATGATTTGTTAATGAACTAAATAACGTCTAATTATAGCATATAAGCGTTTATTTGTCAATATATGTGAGATAGCTTGTTTTTAGGCAAAAAAACACCCATATTTGTATCGGGTGTTTTTGTATATAATCCTTCGTTTAAACCTTTTCTGGGGCTAAAATAAGCCAAAAAACAGGGGTTTATTCTTCTTTTCCTTGTTAATTACGGCTATGGTTGTCTTAATTATAGAGTCAGGGATTAAGGAAATGCTGTCAATTCCACAATCGACTAAGAATTCGGCAAAATCAGGAAAATCACTAGGAGCTTGTCCGCAAATACCAACTTTAGTTTTTGTTTTTTTAGCTACCTTAATTAATTGTCTGATTAAAGTTTTTACAGCTTCATTTTTTTCGTTTGATATTCCGGCCACTTCTAAGGTTCCGCCAGAGTCTCTATCAATTCCTAAGGTTAATTGGGTCAAATCATTTGATCCGATAGAGAAACCATCAAATATTTTGGCAAACTTTTCTGCTAAAATAATATTAGCTGGGATTTCGGCCATGACATAAACCTGCAAACCATTTTTACCTCTCTTTAAACCATTATCTTCCATTATCTTTAACACTCTTTGCCCCTCTTCAACTGTGCGACAGAAAGGTATCATTATTTTTACATTAGTTAATCCAAATTCATCTCGCACCTTCTTTAAGGCTTTGCACTCTAATTTAAAAGCTGGTAAAAATTCTTTAGAATAATATCTGCTAGCACCACGAAAACCAATCATGGGGTTTGATTCTATTTTTTCAAAATCTTTTCCGCCTAAAAGGTTAGCGTACTCATTGGTTTTAAAATCAGATAAACGAACAATAACATCTTTAGGATAAAATCCAGCAGCTAGCATTGCCACTCCTTCAGCTAATTTATCAACAAAGAATTGACTTTTATCTTTATATCCAACGGTTATCTTTTCAATTTCTTTTTTAACATTTTTATCTTTAAGATTATCAAAGTTTATTAAAGCTAAAGGATGAGCTTTGATATAATTATTAATAACAAATTCTAATCTGGCTAGACCAACACCATCATTTGGAATAAAGGAATTGAGCAGAGCGGTATCGGGTTCAGCTATGTTCATCATTATTTTTGTTTTTGGTCTCTTTAAATTTTTTATATTTATTTTTTCAACTTGGAAAGGAATTTTTCCTTGATAAACAAAACCAACTTCTCCTTCAGCGCAACTAACCGTGACGCTGTCTCCACTTTTTATTTTTTTGCTAGCATCGTTTGTTCCAACTACACAAGGAATTCCCATTTCACGAGAAATAATAGCTGCATGACAAGTTCTGCCTCCTTTGTCGGTTATAATAGCTGAAGCTATTTTCATAATAGGCTCCCAATCAGGATCGGTCATATCAGTTACTAAAACCTGGCCAGCCTTAAATTTCTTAATATCTTTTACATTGATTATTTTATTTACTGTTCCATTACCAATTTTGTTACCGACACTTTGGCCAGTACTAATAACCTTACCTCTTTTTGATAGTTTATATCTCTCTAAAATATTAACGTTTCTAGCACTTTCTACTGTTTCTGGACGGGCTTGAACTATATATAATTTTTTATCTTTTCCGTCATAAGCCCACTCAATATCCATTGGTTTTTTATAGTGTTTTTCAATCTCCATTCCCCAATTAGCTAGTTGCAGAACTTGCTCATTACTAATTGATGGTTTAACTTGGTCGCTTAAAGAAACTGGGATGTCTTTAACCGGTTTTTTAGGGTTGTTATTATATATCATTTTAATAGCTTTTTTTCCGATAGAACGATATATTATTTTTTTTGTTGGCTTAAAGAAAAAGAATTGATCCGGATTAACTTTCCCTTGAACAATATTTTCTCCTAGACCATAGATAGAATGAATTAAAACTACATCTTTAAATCCGGATTCAGTATCAATGGTAAACATAATACCAGAGGAGCCAATATCTGAGCGGCACATTTTTTGTACCCCTACCGAAAGAGCAACGTTAAAATGATCAAAGCCTTTATCAAAACGATAAGAGATAGCACGATTTGTAAAAAGAGAGGCTATACATTTTTTAACAGCAATAAGCAATTCTTTTTCGCCAGAGATATTTAGATAAGTTTCTTGTTGTCCAGCGAAAGAAGCATCTGGCAAGTCTTCCGCAGTAGCTGAAGAGCGAACAGCAACATCAATATTATTTTTTTTATAGAAAGAGTTAAGTTTTTTGTAAGCTAAAATTATTTCTTTTTCCAAATCTTTTGGGAGAGGTGTTTTTAATATAACTTGTCTTACTTTTTCTCCTCTCAACATTAGATTTTTTACATCATGAGTGTTTAGATCTTTGAGAATTTCTCTAATCTTATTTTTCAAACCACTTTTTTCCATAAAGTGGTTATAGGCTGAGGCAGTGGTAGCAAAACCAAAGGGAACGTTAATTCCTTTAGGAGCTAAAGTTTGATACATTTCTCCCAAAGAAGCATTTTTACCTCCAACTAGAGGTACGTCTTTAATCCGAAGTTCATCAAAAAATTTAATAAAATTTTGTTTTGGCATAAAGATAAAGAGTAATAATTAATATTGTTATTATTATACCATAATTTGCCATTTTTACGAAATTGTTTTTTCTCTTGAACTTATTTTTCTTTTATATTATTATATCAATACAATCGCGGGCGTGGCGAAATTGGTATACGCACTTGCCTTAGGAGCAAGCGGAGCAATCCATGAGAGTTCGAGTCTCTCCGCCCGCACTTATTATTTTCAAAAAATGTTGAATTTTTTGCACAACTTTAATCCCAGCCCAGTGATGGTATCTTGGGGAATGATAAAAATCTATTGGTATGGATTTTTTATTGTTTTAGGCTTTTTTGTAGCTTTTGCAGTTTTAAATTTTTTAGTTAAAAAGTATAAGTTAAATAAGGACAATATAAGTGACTTAGTTTTTTATCTTTTTGTTTTTGGTCTTGTTGGAGCTAGAGTTTATGATATCTTGTTAGAGTGGAGGTATTATCTACAACACCCATTAAATATTTTTAAGATTTGGGAAGGAGGGCTCGCTATCCACGGCGGTATTATAGCTGGTGTTTTAGTCATTTGGTTTTTTATAAAGAAGAAAAAAATAAAAGGTTTAGATAGTGGAGCCTTTTTTGATTTTTTTAAATTATCATCTTTAATAGTTTGTGTATTGCCATTGGCTCAAGCCATTGGTCGTTTAGGTAATTATTTTAATCAGGAATTATTTGGCTTACCAACATTATTACCTTGGGGAATATTTATTAGCCCAGAAAACCGTCCCTTAAGGTACATAAATTATTCTTTTTTTCACCCTACTTTCTTATATGAGGCTTTGGGAGATTTATTAATTTTTGTCATTTTGTTTTTTATTCATTTGTGGTTAATTAAAAAGAATAAGTTTAATTTTAAAAATAGTTTTTTAATTGTAGCTCTGTATTTAGTGCTATATTCTATTCTACGTTTCTCCCTAGAATTTATCAGAATTGATTTTGCCCCCACTATTTTAGGTTGGAGGTTTCCTCAAATTGTTAGTTTTGTTATAATACTTTTAGTGCTTATCACCTTTGTCATTTTGAAAAAGAAGAATAAGTTTAATAATTAATAATGTACTGATCTATGAAGAAAATCAAAACTTCAGCTAAACGTTTAAAATTTAAAAAAAGTCTAATTATCTTATATTCAGCTGGTTTCTTTTTAGCCTTAGCTAATGCTTTGCCGGCCTATATCAACTCTAGTTTTATTAGTAGTGTTGTTTCGGTAAAGTATATTAGTTTTTATTTTATTAGTGCTAATGCTGTTACTTTTTTAGCTATGTTGTTTTTCCCTAATGTTATCAGAAAAATTGGCAATTTTGTTTCTGCTAAGTGGATGGTGGCCTTAGGTGTTATTTCTTCTTTAGTTCTAGCTATTAGCCCAACTCCAATTTTTCTTTTTATCTTCTTTATAATTACTTTAGTGGCCACTAACTTATTATGGAATAACATGGACATTTTTGTTGAAAGTTTTACCTCTGATTGTAATACTGGAAAAACTAGAGCTATATATTTTTCAGCTACCAATGCTGGTTGGATTTTATCTCCCTTTATTGCTTCGCTTCTTGTTACTAACGACGAAAAATATGGTTTAGTTTATTTGAGTTCAGCTATTTTGATTGCCATTTTCTTTTTGATTATTACTTTAAACAAGAAAAAGGTACATAAAGAGGTAAAGTATGACAAAATTAATGTTAGAGCTACAGTAATTGATTTTTGGAAAAACAATAACTTACAGGGTATTTACTTTGCTTCTTTTTTTCTAAATCTATTCTTTAGCTTAGCTGTTGTTTTTGTCCCAATTTATCTTCATTCTACTCTAGGTTTTGATTGGTCAACTCTGGGTATAATGTTTTCGGTGATGCTTATCCCTTTTGTGTTGATAGAAATACCGGCTGGCATAATTGCTGACAAATATGTAGGGGAAAAAGAATTAACCTATATTGGAATGGCTATACTCCTTATTTCTTTGCTTTTATTCTTCTTTGTAAAATCAGTTAATCCTTTTGTTTGGGGTTCTATATTATTCTTTAGTCGTATTGGGGCAGCTCTTGTTGAAGCAATGAGAGAATCAAGGTTTTTTAAGATTGTTGATGCCGAAAATGTTAGTCATATTAATTTTTTAAGAACATCATATCCTCTAGGTTATTTGGTTGGTACTGGTTTGGGAGCTTTAATTTTAATGTTTTATCCAGTCCAGTATACTTTCTTGTTCTTAGCCGTTTTATTCCTCTACAGCTTCTATTTTGTTTATATTATTAAGGATAGTAAATAATAATAATTTTAGATAATTAAAAAAGGAAGAGCTGAACTCTTCCTTTTGTGTTATAACATTGATTTTAAAATCTCTTTTTCGGCTTCTCTTTCTGAAATGTATTCATCAAAATTATCTCTCTCTTTTTTTAAATCTTCAATTTCATTTTCTGCTTCCTTAATCCATCTTGTTAATAAACGATTCCTTTCCTTTTTTAATAACTCATTATATTGACCCCTTTCTTTTTTTAAGAGGACATGAACTACGGGAATAAAAAAAGCAATAGCGATTGAGCCAATAGCTGCCATAAATATTATTATTGGAATGTCTTCTTTAAGAGTCCAAACAAACTTATTTAAAATCAAAAATATCAATCCTGAAATTGATATTATTACTACCGGAAAAAGAAATCTTTTCTTTTTGTAATATTTTGTAATTTCTTTAAATAATAGGTTTTCTTGTGCTTCCGCGGAGAGCTTGCTTTCAAGCTCTTCTTTAATTTCTTTAATTGTTTGCATAATATAAAGTTTTTGTTAATGTTCTACCAATTAAAAAAGCATATCAATAGGATATGCTTTTGTCAATGTGTATAATGTTTTTAAGATGAATATAGTTGACTGTGTGTGCCTATGGCTACAAAATAAGCAATTTGATTTTCTGCTATTTCTTCAAATATAGCTCTCCAGTCGCCACTTATGTTGATGCTTCTATAATTTTTTAATTCTCCAACTAGAGGGTGATTATTTAATATTGAATTGTATGGGTCGTTTATAAAAATTACCAATCTTTTTTTGAAGTTAGTCTTTATATTCTCTGGACATTTTTTAAATTCTTTAATAAACTTTTTTGAATATTGAATTTGCATAGTTTATTTATTATCTAAAAAACTAATAGCTTCTTCGTTATTTTTAAAAGAATGAAAATTTCCATTTTTTCTTTCAGCTTTTGATTCTTTTATAGCTGATATTAAATAGTTACTGGGTGAGTCTTCATTTAAAGTAAAGGCAATTGATTTATCTCTAATAAGCTGTCTTAAAAAACCATTAATTGCGCTACTTAAACTTAAACCCAAATCAGCTGTTATTTTTTGGGCTTCTTTTTTTATTTTAATATCAGTTTTGATATTTATAACTGTTGAATTCATATCTTTGTTGTTTAAAAATAATATATACTTAGTGTATACTAAGTATATATTATTTAAACAGCCTTGTCAACCCCTTTATTTTTATTGATAAATACCTACTTTGGTTAATTTTTTTAAAATATTATTGGGGTGCTTTTTGTGAAATGCAGTTGTTAAATCCTGCCCAGCCTTATATCCTTGATGAACTCCGTTTTGGAAAACTGGAGACATATCATATACTATTCCATCAACAGCCACATAAGCTGGTTGACCGTTTAGGCCGGTATATTGTTTTAATGTCTCAGCGGTAAATACAGTTGAATTTTGAATAGTATTAGGATCTATAGCAGTGTTTGGTGATTGATAGAAAAAATGAAGATAAGAGAAAAAAGATATTAATCCTAAAAATAATAATATCAATATTGTTTTTGATATTTTATTCCACCAACCCTTTCTTCTTAAGGTTAAGTGTGCTGCCCAGCCAATATGAACACAAAAAGCAATAATAGCTATTGCCCCTAACCACCTAAAGTGAATAGAGCGAGCTAAATCTGGGTTAATTATACCCTTAGTCATCCCGTAACCACTAACGGCATAAATAAGCATAGCGGTGGCTAAAATCCAGCCAGCGATTCTCTGTCCTTTAATCATAAACAGAGTAATGTTAAATTTTTTTTGTTTGTTTTCCATAGATTTAATTTAATATTTTAGTATTTATCTTTTTATTAATTATATATGGGTTGGAAGCAAAAATATCAAAGGAACGTATATCATCATCATAGTTTACATGCTTATTTTTTTTACTACCCTCTTTTATAATTACTTTTTTGAAAATTGTTTTTAGCAATATTTTAATATCTTCTATTGGATATGAATATTTTGGAACATCTATATCTTTTTTATTAAAAATTCCTCCTTTAGTATTGTAACTTAGTAAAAGAAAACCGTTTGGGCAAATACTTTCTTTTATTTTTTTAAACAGAAAATATAATTCTTTTTTGTTAAGATATTGGATTAACCTAGTTGCAATAATTATCCGGTATTGCTTGTTTTTATAACAATAATTTAATATATCTGATTTGCTAAAGTTAATTTTTTTTTGAGTTTTTTGTGGCAAGCTTGGCCAATCTAAACTTGTTACATCAAAACAATCAACATCATACCCTTTACTTGCAAAATAAATAGAATTTCTGCCATTACCACAACCGATGTCTAAAACTTTATCCCCCGGGTTTAACAATTTTTTGTATTTTAAAACAAGAATACTTGGTACAAAAGTATCAATCTTAAATTTTTTTTCTTTCCAGGCTATTTCCCACTTGTGCTTTTTCATGTTTTTCTATTTTTGCGGAGAGGCAGGGATTTGAACCCTGGAGAGCTTGCGCCCAAACGGTGTTCGAGACCGTCGCCTTAAACCACTCGGCCACCTCTCCTTATTTCTTTAACATTTTTTCTTCTTCTGGACTCAAATATTTCCATTCGCCTTCCTTTAAATTGTTTAATTCAATACCAGCAAACTGAATCCTTTTCAATTTAATAACTCTAAGCTTGAAATATTTAAACATTTCTCTAATTTGTCTCTTTTTTCCTTCGGTTAATATTATTTTAAATTTTCTGTCACCTAAATATTCTATTCTTTTTGCTTTAGCTAAAGTCTCTTGCTTAATATCTACGCCAGATCTAAAACTTTTCATCATTTTTTCTAAAAAGGTTTCTAAAAAGAATTTGTCTTGGAAAACCCCAGCACTGGCCACTTCTACCAAATATACCTTTTGGTGTTCAAATTTAGGATGGCTTAGTCGATAATTAATATCTCCGTCATTGGTAACCAGAAGAAGCCCGGAACTATCTTTGTCTAGACGTCCGATAGAGAAGAGAGTTTCAACCTGAGGAGCATTTTTTAACAGGGAAAAGATATTTTTTTCTCCTTTAAAACTACGGTTAGTACAAACATAAGAAGTGGGCTTGTTTAATTTAATATATATCTTTTTTTCTCCTTGCTTATGTTGTATAACTTTTCCTTCTATTTCAATAACACTATTATGATCGTGTTTTTCTCCTAGTTCTGCTTTCTTGCCATTAACAAAAACCAAGCCGTCTCGGATTAACTGTTCGGCTTGACGACGAGAATAGGGACTACTCTCAGCTATTAACTTAGTCAAATTTATTTTTTCCATAATTATTTAAATTTCCTTTTTGCAGTTTGAAAATGGCTAAAAGAGCAATTATTATCCAAAAGAGAACTGACAAATCATTCTTGAAATAAGGGACATCGAATAATCCGTGTAGCAGAATAACAGACATTGAGGCAAAGAGACTTAAAGCCAAAGCTGAGTTGCGATTATTTCTATTTTGAAAATAGTATTTTAAAGAAATAATGATAAAGCGGAGGATTAGGAAAATAAATATTATCATTCCAGCCAAACCTAACTCTACCCAGAAGTTTAGAAAGATATTATGTGGGTACAGATATATCTCTAAGGGTTGCCATCTCTCATCTCGATATTTTTGGTCACTACCAAAAACAACTTTTCTTCTAAAATCTGGATCAGCATCTTTGTTGAAGAAAAATCCTTCTTGATGGTATGGTTCAATTGTTTCTTGGTATTTAGCTAAACCAGAACCCCACAGAAAATGTCCATCATCTAACATTTCTAAAGTTTCGTCCCATTGAATAGTTCTAATCTGGTAAGAAAGGCTAGCTGATAATTGGAGTTTAATCCAATCTTTTTGGAAATAACCAAAAGCTGAAATAACTAGGATAAATAGTATGGCGCTAATTATTTTCCATTTTTTCTTTAACAAGAAAAATATTGATAACAAAGCCGATATTATTAGGGCTAGTATAGCTCCTTTGGACTTAGCAAAATAGATTGCTAAAATATTTAAAACAATACTGGCTAAAAGCACTATTTGTTCAGCAAAAATTTTTAAACCGCCTTTGCTTTTTAATTGCCAAAAAAATAATCCGGTAAGTAGTGGAATAATTGGACCTAAGTATAAAGCAACGGCGTTAGGATAACCAAAGAAAGAAACTATCCGACGATTTTCTGGATTAGCCCAAAATTCATTAAAGATGAATTGACCAGTAATTTTTTGGTAAACAGCAAAAGCCGAAATAACTAGAGTAGAATAAGCTAGGGCCATAATTATTTGCTTCAATCCTTTGCTTCCTTTAAAAGTATTTAGGATAAGGGCAAAAAACATGACTGGTTCTAAAAAGTATGCTTTAAAAATTCCTAAAGCATTTGAGCTTAATCCGCCAACAAAGATAGCAGCAAAAGAAATAGCTAAAATTAATATAATTTCCAAGCTAAAAGGATAGGGAGTTTTATTGAAAGTTATTTTTTTATTCAAAATACTGCGATGATTTTTTATAAACCAAACAACAAAAGAACTAAGAATTGAAATTTCTAGTAAAGTTGTAGGAAAACCTAAGATATTAAAGCGGAGAAGATAGCTGGGTAATAAAAAAATAGTTAATAGTAAGGCTAGGCGTAAATTTTTAAAGCACAGAACGATAAATAGAACAGAGTAGATTATTAATAAGATATACATAATAAAAAAATTGGTTTTTTAAGTCACTAATATTATAGCATTGTTTTAAAAAATATGGTATAATTATATTAGCTTAAAATTTTAATTGAGCCTTTTATTAATTTTTAAAAATTATGACAGAGAAAAAAAATAAAAAGGCTGTTACTTCTAAAACTACTACCAAGAAAAAGGTAAGTAGCAAAATAAAACAGCCTTCTAAGGTCGCTTCCGGAACTAAAAAAGTTAGTTCTAAAAAAAGCGTCAGAGTAAACAAGACTAGTACTATTGCTAGTTTAAAAAAAGATGAAAAAGTGATAGTGCCGGTTAATTCTTCAAAGAAAGAAAGTAATCCTTCCTATCGTTTTCTTTCTTTTATGTACGATTTCGCTCAAGCTCTAGTTATTGCATCTTTAATTTTGCTTTTAACTATTAGTTTTTTTGTTGTTGGTCAACAAAAAAAATCTGATGCTAGTCTAAGCAACAGTAAAAATCATCTAGGAGCTTTAGAAGATGTAAAGATCGTAAAGAAAGGAAAAGATTTTTTTGGTGGCTTAATGTTTCAACAAGCCGATGACAGTAACAGACAGCTTGCTGGTATGGGTGGTTTAGCTGAAACAAGTAGCTCTGATGCTAGTTTTGGTAATGCTATTGATTCTAAAATGATAGTAGCCCCTTATCCTAGTCAAAAATTTAATTATATTTATTCTGGAGCTGACTTTGAATTATTTCCTAACGAAGTTGAGGTTTTCAAAAGAATTGACCCTGACTTTAGTGGTGAATTAAATTCTTCCCTAAGAGGAAAAAAGATAGCTTTTCTTGATGTTGATAAATTAAAAAATATTAGTGTTAATAATTTAACTATCAATGAAGATCGAGAATATGGTTATACTATTTATTTAGGTTTAAAAGATGGTAGTTTTTCTTTATATAAGAATTGGGATAGATGGCCATCACTAGATAAGCTTTGTGGCGGATATAATCAAGCTTGTTATGATAGTAATAGACTTAAGATTGAGAATGTTTTAAGTGATGAAGAGGTTATTGGTATTGCTAATAGCTTTTTACAAGATTACGACATTAATTTAGATGGTTATGACGCTCCAGAAGTTCAAAAATATTGGATGCGTGATTATGAAATGAGCACTGACAAATCTTCTTATTATATTCCTGATACTATTAGTGTTGTTTATCCTTTAAAAATAAACGGCGCTACTGTTTACAGTGATTATGGTCAAAAAATTGGTATTAATATTGAGGTTGATATGAGAGAAAAGAAAGTTTCTGGTTTATACAACATGTATTATCAATATTATGAAAGCTCTACTTATACTTCTGAGGTTGATAGAGATTTAATTTTAAAGACCGCACAACAAGGTGGTATGTATCCAGATTATTATTACATGGGTGATTCTGAAGAAGCTAAAACAATTGATATTGAATTAGATACTCCAATTTTAGGTCTTATAAAAACCTGGCAATATGATCAAACTACTATGAAGGGTTATGAATTACATGTTCCAGCTTATATCTTCCCAATTAAATCTAAACCAGAAGGAGTTTATTTCTCTCGTGATAACATTGTTGTTCCAGCGGTAAAAGATTTTTTCGTTAATTATAATACTGGTGTCAGACCAATGTTAATGGAGGCTAGTGAATCAACTACTACTAGTGAAGGTAGTACTACAACTATTGAACCAGCTATGATGAGATAATAAAAAGAAATTAGTATAAAAAAAGAAGTGGTTTAAACCACTTCTTTTTTGTTTATATAAGTTTTAAGCTCTTTCTACGTATTCTCCAGTTTCAGTATTTATTCTTATTACATCACCCTCGTTAATAAATAATGGGGCAGTAATTGTGGCGCCACCTTCAAGTTCAATTTGTTTGGTGACGTTTCCGCTAGAGTTTCCCTTTACTCCAGGAGGAGAGGAAATAACTTTGAATTCCATTTTAATTGGAAGAGTAATTGATACTGGGTTGTCGTTAAAGTAAAGCACGTCAACATCAATTCCTTCTTTTAAAAACATTTCTTTCTCTCCAATGTTTTCTAATAATAAAGAAAATTGTTCGAAAGAAGTGTTGTCCATAAAATGAGCTTCATTTTGATCTTTGTATAAGAAGTTAGCTTTCTTAGTACCAGTTTTAGCTTCCTCAGCTCGGTCGCTTCCTTGATAGGTTTTTTCTAGTACGCTACCGTTGATTAAATTTTTCATTTTAACCTTTAGTACGGCTCCGCCTCTTCCCATTTTATGGTGATCGGTTTTAATAACCAAAAAAGGTTCGCTGTTGATTTCTAAAACTTTTCCGGTTTTGATTTCACTTAAGCTTAGCATAATTTAGTAGTATTATTTATGAGTAAATCCAAGTAGAGCCATTTTTCTAGCTCGTTTGATGGCATTAGTTAATTTTCTTTGGTGCCAAGAACAAACGCCAGTTCTTTTTTTACCAATAATCTTCATGTAGAAGTTAACAAAGGTATATAAAGTTTTTGGATCTTTATAATCTGGGTTAGTGTTGTTACTACAGAAATAACACTCTTTAGATTTGTTTAAAGTATTTTTCATAAGTTTCTTAATTAATTAAATGTTAGAATGGAATATCTTCTATTTTGATTTCATCATCACCTTCATTTTCTGGTAGAACGATTTCTTCTTCTTCGCCCTTACTATTAAATGATTGGTTACTTCCTTTTGGACTTAAGATAATCATGCTGTCAGCAACAATCTCAGTTCTTTGTCTTTTGTTACCATCTTGAGCATTCCATTCAGTAGTTTGAAGTCGTCCTTCAATATATACCTTAGTTCCTTTGCTCAAATATTGTCCGCAGATTTCTCCTAATTTTCTCCAAGCAATGATGTTATGAAACTCAGTTTTGCTTTGTTGTTGACCTGATTGATCGTTCCAGACAAAGTTAGTAGCCACCGAGAAAGAAGTAACTGTTTGACCAGAGGGAGTATTTCTAATTTCTGGGTCTCTAGTTAAATTTCCGATAATCATGGCTTTGTTTAAAGAGTACATAATTTTTTTGTTAATTATAATTATGAATGATTATAGAAGATTATCAATGTTTAGAACGTCTTCTAGTTTTTCATCCAAGTTTTTTAGATCTATTTTTTTGTCTTCATTTTTTTTGCTAGGTTTTGTAGTCTTTTTTTCTTCTTTAGCTACTTCTTCTTTAGCCTTAGCTTTTTTAGTTTCGATTTTTTCTTTGATCTTTTCGTCTTTTTTAACTTGTTCTTCGCTCTTTACATCTTTTTTAACGATTAAGAAACGAACGATGTTGTTATCTAATCTCAATTTATTATTGATCTCAGTAACAGCAGCTCTTTCAAGTTCGAATTCAAAAAGTCCGTAGTATCCATAGTATTCACCTTTAATTGGATAAGCAAACTTTTTCTTTCCCCAGTAATTTTCTAGAGAAATTTTTCCTTCCAAAGAAGTGATAAGTTGACCGACCTTTTTGAAAACTTCTTGAGCTTCTTCATCAGTAAATCTGTTTGGAATGATAAACAAGATTTCATAATGAATTAAGCCTGACGGTTTTGTTTTTGACATAAAAAATTATATCAATTCTCTTTTAAATTTGGCTTTAATTAAAACCAAAATTTAAATAAATTGTCATTAATTATAAATTAAATAAAAAAACCCAAAAGTATCCTAAAAGAAAAATGGGTTTTCGTATAGAATACCTTTAATTCTATTCCCTGATAGAATTACTCTTTTTCTATGAAAAGAGCGTGGGAAAGGCAGATTTATTTATTTTTTATTATATTAACATAAGGTTTTAAAAAAATCAAGAGGTGGTAAAACGATAAATTTAATGGTATAATTTCTATACAATTATTTAAATTATAAAAAAATGAAAAAATATTTCTTTGTTTTAGGCACTAACCCAGATTTGTCATTAGCTGAGCTTAAGGCTATTTTTCCTGATAATAATTGGGAAATTTGTGCTTCTGTGGCTATGGCCGATTTTTCTGAAAGTTTGGATGCTAAAAAATTAATGAGTGGTTTGGGTGGAACTATAAAGATTGGTGAGATGATTAAAACTGTTAGTTTAGCTAATAGACACGCTTTATCAGATTTAGTTAAAAAAGAGTTATTTATTGAAGCCAAAAAAGGAAAAGATGATGCTCGGTTTAATTTTGGTTTTTCTTTCTATGGACAGAAAAAATTACCTGGAGATTTTTTCAAATTGGGTTTAGCAATTAAAAAAGATTTACGTCAGATAGGGATTGCTAGCAGAATGGTGACTTCACGTGACCCTATTTTATCCAGTGTAGTGGTAGAACAAAATAAGTTAATTGAGCAGGGAGTGGAGGTTTGTTTGATAAGTGACAAGGGGAAGGTAAATATTGGAAAAACTTTAGCCGTACAACCATTTAAAGAATTATCTAAAAGAGATTTTGGTCGTCCTAATAGAGATGACTTTTCTGGTATGATTCCACCAAAATTAGCTCAAATTATGATAAATTTAGCTAGAAGAAATGATGTAGATTTTAAAGATAAAATAATTTTAGATCCTTTTTGTGGTTCAGGTACTGTACTAATGGAAGCTTACCTTCTAGGTTTTAAAAATATTATTGGTTCTGATCTATCAGATAAAGCTGTCTCTGATAGTATAAAAAACATTGATTGGATCATTGATTTTAAAAAAGATGAAAAGAAAAATAATATAAAAATTTTTCAATCAGATGTTTTGTTATTAGAAAAATCAATTGAAAAGAAATCTATTGATTATATTGTTTGTGAGCCATATCTTGGTCCACAGAGAGGTTACAAAAAGTTTGATGAAGTGTTAGAAGAATTAAATTTATTATACTCAAAGGCCCTAGAAGTTTTCTATCAGATTCTAAAACCACAAGGTCGAGTTTGCATGATTTGGCCACAGTTTAGAGCTGAAGGAAGAATTTGGAAGATGAATCCTAGTGTGGGACGATTTACCATTAAAGTTAAAGAGAACAAGCCATTGGTTTATGGCCGAGATAATCAAAAAGTTTGGCGAGAAATTGTTGTTTTAGAGAAAATTTGACATTTTTTAAAGCACAATGTATAATTAGATATAACTATTTATACATTTGGATGTCATAAAAGTAATATCTAGATATGCATAGACACTTAGAAAAAACCCTAAAAGAACACTTTAATACCTATAAGCAGGTATTAGTTTTATTAGGCTCGAGACAGGTTGGTAAAACAACATTGATAAAAAAGATATTTCCACAAGATAATTATTTTTTGATAGATAATGAGCCAATTAGGAAGACATTTGAATCTTATGATGTTGAGACTTATAAAACCATTATTAATTCTGATTGTAAATATATTATTATTGATGAGATACATCTTCTAAGTGATCCCGGTAGAGCTGCTAAGATAATTTTTGATCAAATGAGTGATTTTAAATTAATTATTACTGGTTCATCTTCGTTCCATATAAAAAATAAAACAGGTGAAAGTTTAGCTGGTAGAAAAATAGATTATTATCTTTATCCTCTGACATTTTCTGAATATTTATTTCAGAAAGGAATTGAAAAAGAAACTAATTTCAATGTTTTAAAGAATATTGCTGATGTGAGTATTTTTCCATCTGATAAGAATTATAAATTTGATATTGAAGAGATTTTAGAAAATGTTTTGTTATATGGTCTATATCCTCATTTTGTTGATTATCCAAAAGATAAAAAATATCTTCTAAATTTTGTTGATAGTTTAATATTTAAAGACATATTAGAATTAAGTTTAATAGAAAATAAAAAATTGGCTAAAGATTTATTAAAATTGTTAGCCTCACAAATCGGTAATTTAATAAATTATTCAGAATTAGCTAACAGTCTTAAAGCTGACCAAAGAACAATAAAAAGATATATTGAGATATTTGAACAAAGTTATATTATTTTTCGTTTATATCCCTATTCTAAAAATAAAAGAGATGAAGTTTTGAAAGCTCCAAAAATATATTTTTATGATTTAGGTTTAAGAAACGCTATTATTAATGATTTTTCTGAAATTAATTTTAGAGCTGACAAAGGAGCTTTGTTTGAAAACTTTATTATTAGTGAAATAATTAAACAAAATAATTATTTAGATGAAGATTATAATCTATACTATTGGAGAACAAAACAAGGATCAGAAATAGATTTAGTTTTAGAAAAAAATAAGCAATTAATTGGAATAGAGACAAAGTATAATTCACGTTCTACTAACAAATCTTTCAAAAATAGATATCCGGAAGCTATTACAAAAAATATAAATACAAAAAATTTTTATTAATATCTCCGGAGTGTAGTATAATGGTAGTACGCGTGCATGGGGTGCATGTAGCCCCGGTTCGATTCCGGGCATTCCGACATAAATTTTTTAATAAAATGGATGAGCAATATATTTTAAATAGGATACTAGAATTAGAAAAACCAAGGCGTCGAGCCTTAAGTCTTAAATATCCTTTTTTAAAGAAAATATTAATTAGTCGAAGGATTGCTTTAACTAAAATTAAAAATATCCTTTTTTATAATATTGCCAAAAAAAGGAGCTCAACGTTTTTTGAAAATGTTATTGCTCGGCATCAAAGTGTTTTAAGAAGAACATTAGGGGATTCTGATGTTAGATTGCAAGAAGCTAAAATAATTAATTTAAAGAAAGCTTGCCTTAGTTTAAATGGTTTAATTATTAAACCAAACCAAACTTTTTCTTTGTGGGAATCAATTGGCCGACCTAGCTATAGAAAGGGGTATGTGGATGGCATGTTACTTTCTAATGGCAAAGTTATTGAAGGTGTTGGTGGCGGTTTGTGCCAATTATCAAACTTTCTTTGTTGGTTATTTCTTCATGCCGACACAAAGGTTGTTGAAAGATACCATCATTCTATGGATGTTTTTCCAGATAGTGGGAGAGTTTTGCCCTTTGGTAGTGGGGCTACTTGTTTATTTAACTTTGTTGATTTAAAAGTTTGTAATTTATCGGGCTCGCCTATACAAATAAAAATATGGTTAACCGATAATCACCTCAAGGGCCAATTACTTTCTTTAAAAAAAAGTGAGGTTAAATATTCGGTTGTCGAGACTTTTCATGTCATAGCCAAATATAATGATAAATATTATCGAGTTAACGAAATATCAAGAAAAAAAATATTGGATGGCAGGGAAGTCGATTTAGAAAAGGTTTTTGTAAATATAGCCCCAATTTTATATAAAATACCAAAGGAATATTTTACTCAAAACAATTATTCTTTAATTGATTTTGATAAAAAATAATTTAGAATGGGCTGTTTCTTTATTATTGATTATATGAAAAAACTAATTGTCGTTAATGACAAAATGCAAAAGAATTATCGTTATTACTTAAGTGAACCAATGGGTAAGAATTTTGCTAGTGGTTTTAAACCAGAATTAAGTCCTAAAGAAATGTTAGAGTTGGGAGTCTTTGGTGGAAAATATATGACTGATTGTCAAAAAGAATTTCCAGCTTCTTGGTTTAAAAAGGCTAAATTATCACCAGCTTTTTCTGATTCTAAATTAAACTATTTTCAAGTTTCAGCTAGCCAACCTCTAAAAGTTTGGCGAGAAAAAGGCTGGATATATAAAGATGATCCTCGAGGTTGGTTTCAATGGTACTGTCGGTATTATATGGGTAGAAGATTAGAGCTAGAAGATATTAGACAAATAAAGAGATGGAGAGCTATTAAAAGACATATAGTAGCTATCCTAAATAATTGTCGTCGAGGAGATTTAAATTGTCGCCCTCGTCAGAGGCAAGCTGTTTTGCATTGGGCCTATGATAGTCGCAAATTTTAATTTTAAATAATTATAATTAATTTAAAACATATGTGTGGCATTGTTTCATATATTGGCCCACAAGAGGCCTACCCAATTTTAATTAAAGGCTTAAAACGTTTAGAATATCGTGGCTATGATAGCGCTGGTGTAGCATTAATTTCTTCTGATCTTAACGTTTTTAAAACTAAGGGTAAGGTAGTTGATTTAGAAAACAAAATAAAGGATGAAAAAAAAGATGTAAGTGGACATATTGGTATTGCTCATACTCGTTGGGCAACTCATGGTGAGCCTAATGATGTTAATGCTCATCCTCATCTTTCTTCAGATAAAAGTCTAGCGATTATTCACAATGGAATTATTGAGAATTATAATACCTTAAAAGAAGAATTGATTTCTCGTGGGTATAAATTTGTTAGCCAAACTGATACTGAGGTTTTGGCTTTTTTAATTGAAGATATAAAAAAGAATGAAAAGATTTCGACTGATGAGGCTGTTCGTTTAGCTTTAAATAATGTAGTTGGAGCTTATGCTATTGTAGTACTAGATAAAAACGATAAAAATAAATTAATTGCTGCTCGCAAAGGTAGTCCTTTGGTTATTGGTGTTGGACAACAAGAAGGGGAATATTTTTTAGCTAGTGATGCTACTCCTATTGTTGAATACACTAGTGATGTTGTCTATTTGCAAGATAACGAAATGGCAATTATTGAAAATAATAAATTGCAAATAAAGACTATTCATAATGTTTTAAAAAATACCTATATTCAAAAATTAGAATTAGATTTAGAACAAATAGAAAAAGGAGGTTTTCCTCATTTCATGATTAAAGAAATTAATGAACAACCAAAATCAGTTTTTGATTCTATCCGTGGTCGTATTAATTTAAAAGATGTTAGTGTTGAAATGCGTAGCTTGCAGGATTACGCTGATAAATTAAAATCAATTAAAAGATTAATTATGATTGGTTGTGGCACTAGCTGGCACGCTGGATTAGTCGGGCGTTATCTTTTTGAAGAGATTGCTCGTTTACCGGTGGAGGTTGAATATGCTTCAGAGTTTCGTTATCGCAACCCCATAATTTATCCAGATGATTTAGTTATTGCCATTTCTCAAAGTGGTGAAACCGCTGATACTTTAGCAGCTATGGAAATAACTAAAGAAAGAGGAGCAACTGTTTTCGGTTTGTGTAATGTAGTTGGATCTTCTATCCCTCGAGCTAGTCATGCTGGGGCTTATACTCATGCTGGTCCAGAGATTGGGGTGGCTTCCACTAAATCATTTACGGCTCAAGTTTCAGTTTTAGCTCTAATGGCTTTAAAAGTGGCTCAAATTCGTGGAAGTTTGAACAAAGAAAGAATGAGTGTTATTCTAAGTGAGCTGGAGAACATACCTAAGTTAATTGAAAAGGCTTTACAAACTGATAAGGTGGTGTATGAGATCGCTAAAAAATATCAGGGGGTTAATAATTGTTTATTCTTAGGCCGAGGTATTAATTTTCCAGTGGCCTTAGAAGGAGCTTTGAAGTTAAAAGAAATTTCATATATTCACGCGGAGGGATATCCGGCTGCTGAGATGAAACACGGGCCGATAGCTTTAATTGATGAAAACATGCCAGTTATAGTAGTGGCTCCACATGACAATATTTATGAAAAGATTATTAGCAATATTTGTGAAATTAAAGCGCGTAAAGGAAAAATAATTGCTATTGTTTCTGAAGGGGATGTAAAGATTAGAGAACTAGCTGATTATGTTATTGAGGTTCCTCAAGTTAATGAATTACTTAGTCCACTTCTTACTACTATTCCGCTACAACTTTTAGCTTATCACATCGCGGTACTACGTGGTTGTAACGTTGATCAACCAAGAAATTTAGCCAAGTCAGTTACCGTAGAATAATATAATATTTATGAGACTTAACAGATTTTATTTTGAAAATTTAAAAGGAGATAAACAAATTGAATTTGGTAAAGGACCAATACTTCATCAAATTAAAAATGTTTTGAAGATGAAAGAAAAAGAAATGATTTCTCTTTTTTCTCAAACCCAAGAATCTTTGTATGCTATTGAGAGAATTGATAACAAAAAAGTATTACTATCTTGGAAGGAAAATATTTTACCCCAAGTGAAATTAAAAAGAGAAGTGATTTTATTTCAGTCGCTTATTAAAAAAGATAAAATGGAGTGGGTAACACAAAAAGCAGTAGAGTTGGGAGTAAAAAAGTTAGTTCCAGTTATTTCAGAGAGAAGTGAAAAGAAAGATATTAATTTAGAAAGATTGCAAAAAATAATTATTGAAGCAACTGAGCAATGTGGACGTATAGATATAATGGAGATAACAGCACCGATAAAATTTAAGGAAGCCTTAAAACAAAAAAGTCAGCCAGCCTTTTTAGGGGATGGCTCAGGGGTGGATTTAGCTAAGTTAATTAAGGAATCACTTGACTCTAAGGCTATTTTTAGTGTCTTTGTTGGTCCGGAGGGTGGTTTTAGCCCAGCTGAAATGACCTTAGCTCTAGAAAATGGCCTAAAAATAGGGGCTTTAAGCAATTATACCCTAAGAAGTGAAACAGCGGCGGTGGCTACTCTCTCTTTGATATTTAATATTTAAACTAATATCATATATTTTTGGCTAATATAAGCAAATAAATGTTAAAGTTTGCCAAAAACAATTTTTTAAATTATAATAGGACTAAGCCAATGAAGTTGGACTTTTTATTGTTTATTATATGATTGATTTTAAGAAAAAAATGGAAGAAGAATTAAAGTACAGTTATCCTCAACCGCAGGAACCCAAAAAACGAAAAATAGGCCTAAAAATAGGTGGTTTTTTTATTGCCGCCTTTATTATATTTACCGCTACAGTACTAATTTCTGGTGATTCATCCGATTCTTGGGTGGGGAAAGTCCCTATTTTAGGTAAATTGGTTGGTTTAGTAGAGAGCTCCGAGCGTGATTTGAAAGGAGAAAAGGATGACAGAATTAATATTTTGCTTTTAGGTATGGGTGGCGCTAAGCATGATGGAGGTTATTTGACTGATACTATTATGTTAGTCAGTCTACAACCATCTACTGGTAAGGTAGCTATGATGTCTATTCCCCGTGATACTGTTATCATGGTTGATGGTATGGGTTGGCAAAAAATTAATGCCGTTAATGCTTTAGCTGAGAACAAAAAAGATGGTAGTGGTGGCGAAGCTATTTCTCAAGCTTTAAGTGATGTTTTGGATATGCCTATTCATTATTATTTCCGAGTTGATTTTGAAGGTTTTGTAAATATTATAGATGAGCTAGGTGGAGTTGATGTTTATGTTGATAATACTTTATCTGATTATACCTATCCAATATCTGGGCAAGAAGACAATCCTAATTATGATTCTCGTTATGAACATTTATACATTGAATCTGGTTGGCACACTATGGACGGTTCTTTAGCTTTGAAGTATGCTCGTTCTCGTCATGCTCAAGGAGCTGAAGGATCAGATTTTGCTCGTTCTCGTCGTCAACAAAAAATAATTCAAGCGGTAAAGGATAAATTATTGAAATCAGAAAACCTTTTGAAGCCAGCTATGATTGCTTCCATAGCCTCCCAATTAAATGAACATGTTTCATATAATTTTAAAACTTGGGAGATATTAAAACTATGGTCTAAGTTTAAAGATACTAGTAGTGAAGATATTTATACTTATGGTTTAGACGACGGACCAGGGGGATTACTTGTTTCTGGTAGAAGTGAAGCTGGAGCTTATATTCTTTCCCCTCGTAGCGGTGATTTTAGTGAAATAAGATATTTTGTTAGCAACTTTTTTCCAGACACCGAAGCTAACAAAAAGAATGACAAGAAAGCTGAAATAAAAGAGAACAAGCAAGAGGCTTCTTTAGAAATTAAGAACGGTACTTGGATTACCGGACTAGCTTCTAAAACTGCAATTGATTTAGAAAAAAATAAATTTTCTGTTTTAAAAATTGGAAATTCTTCCAAGCGTGATTTTAAAAAAACAGCCATCTATGATCTTAGTTATGGGGCTAAGGATGAAGCCCTAAAATTCTTAACCGAATTTTTATCAGCTGATGTTTTTTTCGAAGTTCCTTCATGGTTAGCTGAAGATATCAAAAATGAAGTTGGTGAAGGTGAAGCCACCGTTCCTGACTTCATTGTTATTTTAGGAGAAAATGCTAGTAGCTTAAAATTGGATTAAAAAATATGAGTGAAAATAAATTGCCGTTAATTGTTTTAATCGGCCGGACTAATGTTGGTAAATCCACTTTATTTAATCGTTTGGTGGAAAAAAATCAGGCAATTGTTTCGCCGATAGAAAACACTACTCGTGACTTTAACGCTAATACTATTAATTGGCGTGGTTTTGATTTTCAGTTGATTGATACAGCTGGGGTCATGGAAACAGTTGATTTAAAAAGAAAGATTGATCAAAACACTTCAGGATTACTTCGCATTGAACAAAAAACTCAAAAACAAGCTTATGAGTTTATCAATAAAGCTGATTTGATTTTCTTTGTAGTTGATAATAAGGTTGGTTTGTTACCAGAGGATAAAAATATTGTTCAGTTTTTAAAAAAACGTGATTATCAAAGTAAAACTATTTTAGTAGTAAATAAAGTTGATGAGTTTAAGCAAAGATCTGAAGCTAGTGAATTTAACAAATTAGCTTTGGGTGACCCAGCCTATATCTCTGCTGCTTCTGGTTCGGGTGTGGGAGATTTATTAGATTTAAGTGTTGATTATTTTGCTAAGAATAAAAATAAATTTGCTAAAGAAAAAAAAGCAGAGACCTTAGAAAAAATTAATGTTTGTATTTTAGGCAAACCTAATGTTGGAAAGTCTTCTTTGCTTAATGCCTTAGTTGGTTATGAAAGAGTTATTGTTAGTGATATGCCACACACTACTAGAGAACCACAAAATACTGAATTACAGTATAAGAATAAAATTATTAATATTATTGATACTGCCGGAATTAGTCGTAGGGGACAAAAGACAAAAGGTTTAGAAAAATATGGTATTATAAAATCCATGCAAACTTTAAGACAGGCTGATGTTGTTTTGTTGGTTATAGATATTAATGACACTATTACCAAACAAGATTCAAAATTAATTGAAGAAATTACTGATCTAGGTAAGAGCTTTATCATTGTAGCCAATAAATGGGATATGGTAGAGGACCGTAATACTAAAAAATGGACCAGAGAAATAAATATTAATTTTCCTTTTATCCTTTGGGCACCTATCGTTTTCGTGTCAGCTTTAAGCGGAGAAAAGACTAATAAGATTTTTGATTTAATATTAAAGATAGATGAAGCTCGAAAGATGGAGATAAATGAAACCGCTCTTTCTCGTTTCTTAGAGAAAATGGTTAAGGTTCATCGTCCTTCTAAAGGTAAGGGGGTTAAACATCCTCGTGTATATAGTTTACGT
This sequence comes from uncultured Gammaproteobacteria bacterium, assembly GCA_964437025.1. Taxonomy (GTDB): domain Bacteria; phylum Patescibacteriota; class Patescibacteriia; order Patescibacteriales; family UBA12465. The sequence goes on along the minus strand of CAYTEZ010000004.1, from coordinate 6,754 downwards.
CAATGTTGGGTTAATCCACCTCGTTTTGAAGTTAAAATTGGATCAGAGGAGGATTTACACAAATCATATCTTCGCTTCTTAGAAAACAGAATTAGAGAAAATTTTGGTTTCTTCGGTACTCCAATTAAGGTTGGAATAAAGCATAAGAAAAAAGTTCATGGGGCTCATGCTTAATTTTGGTCTATTTCTAAATTTGTGCTATAATTTAACTTGCAATTATAATTAAATATTAAAGTTTAAAATTATGTTCAAAAAAACTATTTTATTCACAGCTTTAATATCTTTAGTTTTTCTAGGGGCTTGTAGTATTAAGAAAGAAAAAAACTTAAGTCCAGAAGAAGCTAAAGCAAAAGCTGAACAATTTATCAACGCTAACTTCATGGATTCCCAAAATCCAATCACTATCACTAGTGTTAGTGAAGATGAACAAACTGGTCTCTATAAATTATCTATTGATTTGGGTGGTGGTCAAACTGTTGATTCATATATCAGCAAAGATGGAAAAAAATTATACCCTCAAGCCTATAGCATTAGTGATTTAGAAAAAGAAGTTTCTGGTCAACAAAATAATGAAGAAGCTTCCTCTACTCCAAGCACTGAAGTTTCAAGCGAAGAGTTTAATGAAGGAGCTAGTTTTGAAACTAAAGAAAAAGTAGCTATCTATTTCTTCTGGGGTGATGGTTGTCCTCACTGTGCTTCACAAAAAGAAGCTATGGTTAATTGGCCAACACAATTCCAAGGAATTGATATTAAGACTTATGAGACTTGGAATAATGATTCTAATCGTGAAACATTAGAGAAGATGGCTAAAGCCTACAACACTACAGTTCAAGGAGTTCCAATGACTTTCATTGGCGACAAATACTGGGTTGGTTACTCTGATAGTATGAAAACTGAAATGGAAGATCAAATCACTAAATGTCTAAAAGGTGGTTGTGAAAATCCAGGTGATAGATTAAAATAATTGAATAGGAAAAGATAATAAAATAGCACCGAAAGGTGCTATTTTTGTTTTGGTATTTTTTTACAAAATTATTTTATAGTTTTTATTATTAAAAAGTTTTCTTTCCAATTATCTGGGAAGCCCATTTTTTTAATATTAATTTTATATTGATTTATTAATTCTTCTAGTTTTTCGAGCCATGATGATGTTGGATTTATTTTATTTAGTAATATTTGTAAAATAACTAAGTGATTGTATATATTATTATTTTCAAGATTAAAATATTTTTTATATAATTTATGATTTATCTTTGGAAAATAGGTTAAATTTCTATTCCAAAGACGAGAATAATGAGCACAGTGATTTCTTAATGTAGATGAGCAAAGCATCCAATTACTAATAAATTTATCATTTTCGCCAAATGATCTAGCTATTTTATTTCGGTATTCTTTTTTTAAAGAATTGTATATATGACAGCATTGTCCAAAAGAAAGAATCTCTAAAATAGTCCAAATTGGAGGCAGGGCTGGTTGGCTATAAGTTTCTTTATAATGATAGATACTTAATTCTTTGCTTTTATCTACGTTTTCGGTTATTGTATTTATTATTCCTAAATATTTTTCTTCTGATTCAAACAAATCTTTGTTCAGGTACCAATGAGCATCATTTTTTGCCATACACAAAGAGTGAGACATTTTACATTTAAATGACTTTTCTATTCTTTCTAATATTTCAAAAAGTAAAAATCTAAGTTTGTTGTCAAATATATAAATTCTCAAAACATCTCTAAATTTGATTCCCTCGTAGAATTTATCTTCCTTCTGAAAATATTTAAAGTAAATTGATAAATGATAATAACTTAAATTTTCTAAATAATATTCTAATTCTTTTTTATCTTCCACAATTAAGCCGCGGCTTTCTAGCAGGCCAATTTGTTGTTCTATTGTTGTTGGCATTTTTGAAAATATTTGGCCATGATTTAATTTTTCCATAGAATTTATTGCTATTGCAATATTGTGATATTTTTTGTATAATTTAAATATTAATACCTATCACGCTTCTGGGCTGCGAAGCCCATGCGAACCAGATAGGTTTTTTTATTGTTTAAATATTTATTAATTTTAATAATACTCTAATGTGTTTAAATAGTCAAAACATATTTTAATATAAAATTTATTAAGCTGTAGCTTTAAATAGAATAATATTTGAAGAAATAAAAAAATAGGTTTAAAACCTATTTCTTGTATATTTAAATTAATAAATTATAGTTTGTGATTATTGTTCCACTTGGAATTTCACTTGGTTAGTTTCTTCTAAAATTTCAATTGTTGCTTTAACTGAAGGGTTATTAGTGTTTTTTAAAAACAAATTATTTTGATATTTTTGTTGTAGAGGTGATAGGAATTCATCTCCCCAGGAAGGAGAAAAAGTTGTAACATCAAAAAAATCAATAACAATTTTTTCATTGTTTGATTTAGGAAGTTGAGGTAGTATAGCAGCTAAAGATTCTTTACCTAACTGGCGAGAAGTTAGTAGGTTGCCAAATTTTTTTAATTCAATAAGCATAGTTTTAAAAATTAATTAAAGCTAAGCATCCCCGGAAGGAATTATTAGCTTGTTCTATTTTTATATCAGTTGTTTTGTCATCTAAAATAATAAAAGCATCACCGGACTGGAAATATAATTTTAGTAATATATCTTTTTTTATATCTGCCACCACCTTTTTTACATATTTTAATCCATTACCCCGGTTCTCTGGAGCTCGTCCAGAAATTTTTTCTGTGAAGGCGGTTAGCAAAGCTTCGCTATCATTTGCTAAAGTCGGTCGGGCTCTTTTAAGGGTGGTGAGAATGCCTTGCCCTCTATCAGCTAAAACAATTTGTTTTTTATTTAAGTCATAAGCAAAAAAAACACCCCTAATATCAGGCCATGATCCTAAATTATGATCAAAAGAGTTATTACCAATTTCTCCAACTATTGAACTGATAAAAGAAAAATCTTTTTCAAGCTCAGGAATCTTTTGTAAAGCTATTTCTAGATGATTTAGTTTAGTCTGGAAAGTTGGTCCATCCAAACAAAAAAATTGATTATCTGGTTCAACTGCAATTGATTTTGAAATCCATTCTTTAGCCAAAGAAAAAATATCTTGAGTTATTAATTGGATATCTGACAGTTTATAGTAGCGATAACCAGTCGGGTTAATTCTAAGAGATTTAAGCTGTCCGGACTTATCCCAACGTCGTAATGTTTGTATTGAAACATCCAGCATTTTAGCGGCTTCGTTAATTTTTATTAATTTGTTATTATTCATAATATATACAATTATTTAATAATATATACAAATCTATACATTTTAATATTAATATATACATTATAGTCTTATATTATAATAATGTCAATATTACAATTTGTTAATTGATAAAATAAATACCACCAGTTGTTTTACTGGTGGTATTTATATTGTGGACCTTAAGGGACTCGAACCCTTGACCCCCTGCTTGCAAAGCAGGTGCTCTAGCCAACTGAGCTAAAGGCCCAACTCAATAAGACAATAATAAAGGATAAAAATAATTAAGTCAAGAACTATTCTCTTATCAGTGGGGAAAGAGCAAAAGTGAAGAAATCGTTAAAGGTTCCACTGAAGGTTAGAAGGCCTAAAAATATAACTATTAAGCCAACTATCTTATAACCTAAACGAGAACCACCTTCAGCCCCAAGGTGTTTTTCAAACCAAGCAATTCGACCGAAGAAACGAAATAGATCTTCAGAACGAGCTACCATCAAGGTACCTAAAGCTACTAAAATTAATCCGCTAATAATTTTCATACTTTTTATTTTATATAATTTAATGGATTTTGTTTTACTCCGCTAACAATTACTTCAAAGTGAATATGAGGACCAGTTGACCAACCAGTTGAACCCATATTAGCAACAATATCTCCTCTTTGAACTTTCTCTCCAACCTTAACGTGTAGTTTAGAAGCATGAGCGTATAATGTTTTTAAGCCACCACCATGGTTAATAACTACATTATAGCCATAACCATTGCTCCAACCCGATCTTTCTACAGTTCCATCCTCAGCAGCATATAATGGTGTTCCTGTTTTATTAGCAATATCTAATCCTTTATGTTTCCAAGAATAGTATTGAGTAATTCTAGCACCAACTGTTGGCCATAATAGTTTTCCACCAGTATAGGCTGGTTTTTGACCAGCAGTATTTCCGTTGGAACCAGAGTTGGTAATAGTTGTACCAGAGTATGATTTGTTAATAACTGTTTGATTCTCAACAATTTTCTTTCCTCCAGGAATGAATAATCTTTGGCCAACTTTTAAAGCGTCATCAGCATCAATATCATTGCTATCAACAATCTTAGATACTTCAATGTCATATTTTTTTGAAATCTTGCTGATGTTTTCGTTTTTAGCCACAACATGAGTTACACCATCAGCTGGTAATATCGTTACTTTAGCTCCCGGTTTAATTAATGATCTGGCAGTTAAATTATTTTCCCAAAGAATGGTATTAACATTTAAACCAAATTTTTGAGCGATACTGGTAATTGTTTCTCCAGCTAACACTGTGTACTCTATAATTTCACTTCTATTTTTTGGATCATCTTCAGCGGTAGCGACGTTTTGTCCAGAAAGAGTATCACGGTGCTCTAAGGCTACTATAATATCATCTTCGCTGTCTTCGGTTAAGGTGTTTATTTTAGTCTTGGCTTTAACCATGGCTGATTCATTTAAATAGCTGGTTGGTATAATACTAGCGATAGCATTTTCATCAATAGTTTCCACAATTAATTCCTCTGGTTCAGAATCTTCAAAATCGGATTCAATGTTCTGGGCCAAAGTAGTTTTATATATTTGACCAGACAGGCTTTGAGCTTGAGTTTTTTTGGTACTATTTTGAACAATTATTACAAAAACTAAAATGATAATGATGGCAATAGGGATGTTCTTTTTAATTAGATATAATTTAGAATTATTTCGACGATTGGTTTCTTTTATTTTTTTGGAAATTAATATATAATTATAGTATAATTTGACTATAATTTTAAAGAAAAGTAGGTTAAAAACAAAAACCACGATTTTCCAAACGTATTTTAGAATAAAAAGCACTATTTTTTTGATAAAAAATAATGTTTTTATGAGAAATATTAAAATGTAGTCAATAATTTGTTTAATCACTTTAATATAATTAACTATAAAAGCTTAACATTTTTAAGTTTTTAAGTCAATTTAAAGAAATCTATGTATAAAATTGTATTTGTTCGTCATGGTCAGAGTGACTGGAATAAAAAAGATTTATTTACTGGTTGGACCGATGTCGATTTAACCCCCTTAGGAGTATCTCAAGCCAAAGAAGCTGGACAGGTGTTAAAAGAGAATAAATATTTTTTTGATGTTTGTTATACTTCATTTCTAAAGCGAGCTATCAAGACAGCTAATATTGTTTTAGAAGAAATGAATTTAATGTGGTTGCCGATGGTAAAAGACTGGCGTCTGAATGAACGTCATTATGGAAATCTTCAAGGACTTAACAAAAAAGAAATGGCAAAAAAGTTTGGTGAAGAGCAGGTTTTAATTTGGCGTCGCTCCTATGATGTTGCTCCACCAGCTATTAAAAAAGATAATCCTTTTAATCAGTTAAAGGATAAGCAATATAGTTTTTTAAAGAAACCAGTTCTTTGTGAATCTTTAAAGGATGTTGTTATTCGCACCACTCCTTTTTGGGATAAGGTTATTATTCCTGAATTAAAAAAGGATAAAAAAATATTAATAGCAGCTAGTGGTAATAGTCTTAGAGCTATTATTAAAAGATTAAATAATATTTCTGATAAAGAAATTGTTAATTACAATATTCCTTATGCCACCCCTATGGTCTATGAATTAGATAAAAATTTTAAAGTAAAGAAATGGTATTATTTAGGTGATGAAAAAAAGATTTCAGCTATGATTAATGAAGTTAAAAATCAAGGTAAGGCTAAAAAATAAAATAAATATATGAAACTTAAAGCTAAAACAAAACAAAAAATAGAAATAATCGATTTGGCTCAAGGAGTAGTTAGAGCCTTAGATTATTTTTCTAAAACTAAATTACCTAAATTAGATTTAAAAAGATTCTCTTATCCAATTGTTGTTGGTAGTGGCAATGCCTATAACACTGGTCAAATTATTTTTTCTAAACAACGAGCTATTTTAGCAGATGAGAGTAATTTTAAAAATATTTTAGCTAATTACAAAGATTTAATTGATCAGAAAATTATTAAAGAGGTAGTAGTAATTTCAGCTTCAGGTGAAAAAGACTCAGTTTGGGAAGTTCAATTAGCTAAAAAATACAAATTAAAAACTATTTTGCTAACTTGTTCACCTCAATCTAGCGCTGCTAAAATTGCTGATGAAGTTCTGTCTTATCCTAAAATTGATGAACCTTATACTTATAATATCTCGACCTATCTAGGAATGATTTTTTCGGCCACTTTAGAAAATCCAAAAAAGATTTTAGATTTTATTAAACAACTCAAAACCCCAAGTGATTGGACAAAAAAATATAATGCTTTCTCTATTGTGGTACCAGATGAATTTCTTTTTATTACTCCAATGCTTGATATTAAGAAGAGCGAATTGTTTGGTCCCAAGATGTCACTTCGAGCTTTTAGCTTCGGTCACGCTCGTCATGCTAAATTTGTTATTGTTGATGATAAAGAATTGGTGATTACCTTAGGCAAAGAAAAGAATAAGTATTTTGGAGCTGAAAAAAGCCGTTGGCAAATAGCTCTTCCTTCTAGGGTTGATTTTGCTTTAA
>CAYTEZ010000003.1:0-43842 GCA_964437025.1 uncultured Gammaproteobacteria bacterium | reverse complement strand
TCACCAACGTTATCAGCAATAACTGCTGGGTTACGTGGATCATCTTCTGGAATATTAGCTTCAACTTTTCCAACTAAGTCAGCTCCAACGTCTGCTGCTTTAGTATATATACCTCCACCTAAACGAGCAAAGATTGAAATTAAAGAACCACCAAAACCAAAACCGATTAAGGCTTGTAAGTCTTTAGTTAAGAAATAAAAAACAGAAGTTCCAAGTAGGGCTAAACCTACTACTAAGAAACCAGTAATACTTCCACCTTTAACAGCAACGTTTAAAGCTTTTTTTAAACCACCTTTAGCGGCTTCAGTAGTTCTAACATTGGCTCTAACACTAACATGCATACCAATATAACCAGCCAAGGCTGAAAGCACAGCTCCAGTTAAGAAAGCTAAAGCTGTTTTTATTCCTAAAGAAGGAATAAAAGCAATAATTGCAAAAAGAACAACGGCTACAATCGCTACAGTTTTGTACTGGCGATTTAAGAAAGCCTTAGCTCCAGCTTGAATAGCTTGAGCAATTTCTTGCATTTTGGCGTCACCTTTTGGTAAACGCATGATTGAAGCAATAAGGATTGCTCCAAAGATTATAGCCACAAGTGAACTGGCTACAATGAAGATTTCCATCATACCTTTTTAAAATTAATTTTAAAATTATTTTTTATTTTTTTTATCAACTACTTTTTTTTCTTTTTTGACAGTTTTCTTTTTCTCTACAACTGGAGCTTCTTCCACAACTTCTTCGGTCTCCTCTAAAACATCTTCGCTCTTAATAATTTCACCATCAACTCCTTGAGCAATGATATCAATTTTCCAACCAGTTAAACGAGCAGCTAATCTAACATTTTGTCCAGCCTTACCAATAGCTAAAGATAATTTGTCTTCTGAAACTTTAACTACTGCTTTTTTATTCTCTTTCTCCACATTAATACTGATAATTTTAGCAGGAGCTAAAGCATTGCTAATATATTTAGCTGGATCTTCGCTGTATTCAATAATATCAACCTTTTCTCCACCTAATTCATTAATAATAGTCTGAATACGAACACCTCTTTGACCAACACAAGAACCAACTGGATCAATATTTTCTGCCTCAGAATAAATAGCTACCTTAGAACGAGAACCAGCTTCACGAGCAATGTTTTTTATCTCGACTAAACCATTAGCTATTTCAGGAATTTCCATGGTAAAGATTTGGCGAACAATTTCTTCAGAACGACGAGATAAAACAATTTCAGCTCCACGAATTCCTGAACGAACTTCTTTTACATAAACTTTAATTCTGTTTCCAATATTATATCTCTCGCCATAGATTTGTTCTTCCATTGGTAAAATACCAATAGCCTTTTCTAAATCAACAAAAACTAAACGACCTTCAACTCTTTGCACTACACCATTAACAACCATACCTTCTTGATCTTTAAATTCATTAAACACTGTTTCTTTTTCAATCTCTCTTATTTTTTGAATAATAACTTGTTTAGCAGTTTGAGCAGCCATGCGACCATAACCAACTGGTTCTTCTAAGTCAAAAACAATTTCATCACCAATTTTTGCATCCTTTTTAATTAAAACAGCATCCTTCAACTGAATATCAGTTTTAGGATTAAATTTTCTTTCAGCTTCACCTTCTTCCTCTTCCTTAACTTCTTCTTCTCTTTTGTTTTTATTATCCTCCCTTTCTCTTTTTTCTAAACCTAACTCTCGTCTCTTTTCTGCCTCTTCTAATTCTTTTTGTTCCTCTTCGGTTAAATCTTCAACCACAGTTTTAACATCACAAATTTTAGATTTACCGGTTTCTGGATTAAAATTTACTTTGATGTTTTGCATTTTGTTACCATAATCCTTACGATAAGCAGCAGCTAAAGAAGCCTCAATAGCTGAAATCACCAAATCGTATTCGATCTTCTTTTCTTCGCACACCTGCTTGATGGCGCTTATTAATTCTGACATAATTTTATTTTTATTTTATTAACAATTTCGAAATAATCTTAATTATTTCAAAATCCTAAATTAAAAGCTAATTGTATTATCAATTAGCTTTAAGTATCTATATCTTAGCAAATTATTAGAAAAAAAGCAACTAGTCTCTATATACGGGATCTAAATAATCATCATAACCTTTAGAAACAGAATTTAAACGTAACATAATAAATATAGTTACAGACCAGGAAACTAAAATTATTAACAAGCCGATAACAGTGTTTTTTAAAATCTTTTGGGCTGACTTTATTTGGTCTTCATTGCCGGCAGCCAACATCCATTTGAAACCAGCAAAAACTATTAGTCCAACACAGATAATTCCCAAAAAGGTTAAAGCTAGATTTATTACTCTGACTACTTTATATCTAATATCTTCTGGATTGTCGCCCTCGCCAAATTCGGCACCAATTTCTGGCATTCCAATTTGTGAAACCCAAGAACCGGCTCTTCCGTAATCCTGGAGCGGTCTATCAGTTCCACCAGCGCTTAGCTCCGCTAATACAATTTTATCAGCTACAAAAAAATTAAGAGTTAAGGCTAACAAGAGAAAGAAAAAAATATTTTTCGCTTTTTTCATAAATTTATGATAATATTTTATTGACTGAAAGTTTTAAGTAGTTTAAGATTAAAACTCTCAACTTAATTATATCAAACAAATGGAATTAAAGCAAAAAATCGCCTATAACACTGTTGTTCAAATAATTGGCAAAGCCTTATCCACTCTTCTGGGTGTTATTTGTTTAGGTATCATGACTAGATATTTAAAAACTACTGGCTTTGGCGAATACTCTACTATTATTAATTTTGTTTCATTTTTTGCCATGTCGGCTGATTTAGGTTTAACTCTTATCAGCGCTCAAATGATTAGCGATCCTAGTGTTAATCAGAATAAAGTTTTAAGTAATTTATTTTCTCTACGTCTAGTATCAGCTTTAATTCTGTTAGGCTTAGCTCCGGTTATAGTTTTGTTCTTCCCTTACAGCCCCATAATTAAAGTTGGTGTAGCTATTGCTACCATCTCGTATATCTTCCCCGCTTTAAACCAAATACTAATTGCCCTATTCCAAAAGACTTTAAAAATGGAGAGAGCTATGATAGCTGAAGTTGGAGGAAAAGTATTTCTATTAATAGCCATGATTATTGCTATCAAAATTAATAGTGGTTTAAACGGAGTACTTTGGACATCAGTTTTTAGTGCTGCCGTTGGCTTTCTTTTAAATTGGTTCTTTGGAAAAAAAGAAGCCCAGATAAAATTACAATTTGATTTTTCTGTTTGGAAAAAAATATTAAGAAAAACTTGGCCCCTAGCTACAACTATTATTTTAAACTTAATTTACCAAAAAGGAGATATTATTACCCTCTCTTTATTTAAAGATATAACTGATGTTGGTATTTATGGCGCCGCTTACCGAACTATTGAGGTTATTGGAACTATACCCTATATGTTTGCCGGAGTAATGCTTCCTCTTTTTACTTTAAATTGGTTAAACAAAAACTTAGCCTTTTTTGAAAAATTAATTCAAAAATCTTTTGACTTCATGATAATACTCTCCATCCCCTTAATCGTTGGCGCTCAATTTACTGCAACTGAAGTAATTAAATTAATTGCTGGACCTGATTTCTCTGGTGGTGGATTACCTTTGCAAATTTTAATGATATCTATTGCCCTACTTTTTATCAGTTGTATTTTTTCTCATGTCATTATTGCCATTGATAAACAAAAAAAGGTTATCGGTCTCTATTTATTTACCGCTATTACCTCGGTAATTTTATACCTACTCCTTATTCCTAAATTCTCCTACCTGGGAGCTTCTTTGGTCACGGTTTATAGTAATTTAGTTATTTTAATCGGTTCTTTGTTCTATACTAAAAAATTAACAGCTATAAAATTAGACTATAAAATATTAAAACCTGTTTTCTTAGCTTCCTTGGGTATGGCCACTTTTATGTTCATTTTACCTAGGTTTATCTATCAAAATGGTCCCCTCTTGCTAAGTGTCATTATTTTTTCTATACTAATATACTTTTGCCTTCTATATTTATTTAAAGGAATTAGCAAAGATGACTTAAAAATGTTTAGTCGAAAAACTATATGAAAATAATTTACGAAAACGAAGATTATCTGATAATAAACAAACCAGCTGGACTAACCGTTCATGGTGGAGCTCATATCAAAGAAAAAACTTTGGTCGATTTTCTATTAGAAAAATATCCCGAATTAAAAAATGTTGGCGAAGATCCAGACCGACCGGCTATTGTTCATCGCTTAGATAAAGAAGCTAGCGGCTTAATGGTTATTCCTAAAAATAATAAATCATTTGAATATTTTAAAGATTTATTTAAAAACCGAAAAATTGAGAAAGAGTATATTGCTTTGGCTTATGGAAAAATTGAAAAAGATGAAGGTTTAATTGATTTCCCCATTAAAAGATCAAGCCAAGGTCACAAAATGGCAGCCATTCCTAGACCTAAAGATTATTCTTCTCTAGATGAAACTGGTGAAACAAAAAATGAAAAATTATCCAATCGTGGTTTAGGCAATGTGAAAGCTTTAGAAAAATCTCGTCAAGCAATTACTGAATTCACTGTTATAAAAAAATTAATTAACTTTACTCTAGTTAAGGTAAAAATTAAAACTGGTCGCACCCACCAAATCAGAGTTCATTTTTCTGCCTTTGGACACCCTCTTTTAGGCGACACTCTTTATGGTAACAAAAAAAGCAAAGTAAAAAATGCTAAAATTAATCCGGGAAGAATATTTTTAGAAGCTAGAAGATTAGCTTTTATCGACCCTAAAGGACAAGCTCAAGAATTTACTTTAGAACTAGATTCCGATTTAGAAGAAATTTTGAAAAAGGTTAAATAAAATTTAATATCTCTTTGTTATAATAAAGCCCTAATATTTAAGCTATTAAATATGCTACCAGTGGCTTTATTTTTTTTAACTATTACTCCAACTTTAATTACCCCGGAAATAATAATTAATCAGGTAATGATAGGGCAAGAAGAAAAGGCGAGAAATGAATTTGTGGAATTATATAATCCCAGCAAAGAAATAATTGATTTAAGTAAATATAAATTAATTAAAAAAACCAAAACTGGAAACGCCAGTAACTTAGTTTCACAAAAAAAATTTAAAGGTCTAATCCCAGCTCAAGGTTATTTCCTATTATCAACACCGGAATTTTGCCCACTAATTTCTTGCGACTTATCATATTCGAGTTCAGCCTCTCTTTCTAGCGGAAATTATTTAGCTTTAATAAAAGACGACAAAATAGCTGAGATAAAATTAGATATAAAAAATAATCAAGTCTTACAACATAATTCCTCTATTATTAATGGAAATGTTATTTTACACAACTCTAAAAACCAAAAGATAAATATTAAAAACTCTGCCAACTCAGATTCAACAACGCCCAAAAAAACAAATGATACACTAACTGTAACTGGTATAGTTAGTGTTCTGCCAAAAACTTTAGGCACTCAGTATTTCTATATCCACACTCCAAGCGAAGATAAAAAGGAAATTTCTGGCATGCAAATATACAATTATCAAAAGAAGTTTCCCGATTTAAAATTAGGCGATTATGTTAAAGTTTCAGGCGTCTTAAGTACTAAAGAAATTTGTCCAGAAAACATTTCTTGTCCCCAAAACTCTTACTTCTACCGTCTTAAAACCAAAGAGATATCTGATATCCAAATTATCTCGCAAAACAATTCTCTTCCTTTACCTGAGATTGAAAAGATTTCCAGTCTTAAGTGGAATCAAATTGGACAATTAAAAACAGTGAGCGGAAAAATAACCCAAAACAAAACAAAAGAAATTTATTTAGACGATGGAGAAAACGAAATATTAATTGAAATAAAACCCGGAACTCAAATCTCTAGTAAATCTTTAAGTGAAAATTTTAGCTTTACTCTTACAGGAATATTAAATTACACCGACTCCCAATTAAAATTAACCCTAATTAACCCCGATTATATAATTCCATTAGAGGAGAAGAAAAATGAAACTCTGGGCGTATTACTCACAGATAGCTTCTGGCAAATACAAAAAAGGAAAAAATACCAAAAACTTCTAGGCTATGCCGTTATTGTTCTAATTAGCGCCGGAGCTTATCTTCTCTATTTAAAAAAGAAACATTAGTCTTGACTTGTTAATTTATTAAAAAATTGTTAAAATATAAGCATTAGTCATTAAGGCTAGTCTTTTAATATTAATTGTTTAAAAACTATGGAAGAAGAAAAAAAATTAGAAACCAGTAAGGTTAAAAAACTAAAAAAACTTAAAAAAATGATGAAAAAAATTGGCAAAAAGAAAATCATTTTTGTTTTAATTTCCGTTGTAGTTTTGGCTCTACTAGGAATATTAATTTTCAAATTTGCCCCTCGTCCTAACACTCTAAATATTGATGAAGCCAAAGCTAAAGCTGAAAGCTTTATCAATGACAATCTGATGACACCCGGAACTAAGGCTACTATTGATTCTATCGAGAAAGAATATGGTCTATACAAATTAGCAGTTAATATTGGCCAAGGAGAACCAATTGAATCATACATTAGCGCTGACGGAGAACTATTTTTCCCTCAAGCTATTGATATTGCTGAATACGAAAATAATTTAAACGGAGACACCACCGAAGCTAGTACTGTTACTAGCAAAAGTGATAAACCAGAAATTGAATTATTTGTTATGAGTCATTGTCCCTATGGAACTCAAATGGAAAAAGCTTTAATTCCAGCTTTAGAATTATTAAAGGATAAAGTAAACTTTACTTTAAAATTCAATAACTACTCCATGCATGACAAAGTAGAGCTAGATGAACAATTAAATCAATATTGTATTCAAAAAGAAGAATCTGGAAAACTATTATCTTATCTAAAATGTTTTGATGCTAGCGAAGATTCTGCTAAATGTTTAAGTGAAAATGGAATTGATAGCAAAAAAATAACTGACTGTGTTAAAGCTACTGATAAGGAATACAAAATCACTGAAAGCTATAATGACAAAAAGACTTGGTTAAGTGAAACTTACCCAATATTCCCAATCTATGATGCTGATAACGAAAAATATGGCGTTGAAGGATCACCAACTTTAATCATCAATGGTGAAAACGTTTCAGCTGACAGAACAGCTAATAGCTTATTACAACTTATCTGCTCAGCTTTTAATTCAGCTCCAGAAGAATGCCAAGAAGAACTTTCAACTACTGCTCCAGGATATGGTTTTGGAGAATAAAAAATAAATAATAAATAAAATTATATGAAGAACGAAAAAATTATCATTTTCATTCTAATTATTCTAGCCACAACTGCCGTTTCCATCACTTCTGTCTTTATGGCCCTAAGATCAAACAACCAAGATCGTTTCTCAGTAACTGGTTCCGGAACAGTTTATGCTAAAGCTGATATTGCTAACATTCAAGTTGGTCTTAGAACTAAAACTTTTAAAACCGCAGCCGAAGCTACTAAAGAAAGCACAGAAAAAATGAATAAAATAAATGCCGAATTAAACAAGTTAGAAATCGAAGAAAAAGATATTAAGACTTCTAACTATAATTTAAGTCCTGTATATAACTGGACTAATAGCAAAGGGCAAGAATTGATTGGTTATGAAGTTACTCAAACTTTAGATATCAAGGTAAGAGATCTAAATAAAATTGGAGACGTAATCTCCAAAACAACCGAACAAGGAGCTAACCAAATAGGAAACATCAGTTTCACTATTGATGATGAATATGCTTTAAAAAACCAAGCTAGAGAATTAGCTATTACTAAAGCTAAAGAAAAGGCAGAAATGATTGCTAAACAATCTGGTATGAAATTAGGAGAAGTAAAAAGCGTATATGAAGACGTTTCTCCTATCATCAGTCCCCTAGCCTACTCTAATGCTAAAGTTATGTTAGAGTCAGCCGATCAAGCAGCTGGTTTAAGCGCACCTGATATTCAAGCTGGACAAAACGAAATTAAAGTTGATGTAACTCTAACCTACGAAGTAAAATAAAAGATTATTCTCTAAACAAAAAAACATCGGACAATCCGATGTTTTTTTGTTATAAATGAATCTATCAAATATTTTATTTATTCTTTTGTAAACCAGTAAAAATATCTTGAGCAGCTACTGCTCCTTCACTACAGGCTGTAATAACCTGACGAACAGAATTAGAATTAGTAGTAATATCACCCGCTGCCCACACGCCCAAAACATTAGTTTTTTGAGCTATATCAACCTTAATGTATCCTCTTTCAGTTTCCAGACCTAATTGGGCTGACAATGATAATTCAGGTTGAGTACCAATTTCAACAAATAAACCATCGAGGGTTAACTCTTCAATTTCAGCATTACTATTCTTTAAATCAATACCCTCTAATTTATTATCCCCTTTTAATTTAATAACTTCGGTTTGGTATTTAACTTCAATTTTTGGATTCTTTTCTATTTGTTCAGCCCAAACCATTTCTCCATTGACCTCACCACCTTTAACTAGAAGATATACTTTTTGGGCGACTTCAGCTAAATACAAAGCTGCTGTCATGGCACTATTTCCGCCACCCACTACACCCACTATTTTATCCTTAAAAAACATAGCATCACAGGTAGCACAATAAGCTAAACCTTTACCTAAATATTTATCTTCTTCCACTAAGCCTAACTTTCGACGTTTAGTTCCAGTAGCTAATAAAATATTTTTGGCTAAAAAGTTTTGTCCGGATTCAGTTTTTAAAGAAAATTCCTCGCCTTCTTTTTTAATTTCTACAATTTTTTCCATTTCTTTAATTTCCATTCCCAATTCCTTAGCGTGACCTTGCATCTTTTGCATTAGATCAAAGCCATTAATTTTATTCTCCCCGGGAAAATTACAAACACTATGAGCTTCAGTAATAAGTCCACCAGGAACTTCACCAATAACTAAATGTTTAATTTTAAAACGAGAGGCATAAATTGAAGCCGTAATACCAGCTGGACCAGCTCCAATAATAATTAAATCATAAATCATAAAAATATTATTATAAATTACCGCGAAGTTTCTCCGCTTTAACAATTCTATTTAAAGCTAGGATATAAGCAGAACTACGCAAATCAACTTTTTTATCCAAACTTAAATATTGATTATAAACATTATTAAAAGCTCTAATCATTTTAGTATTAAGCAAATTTGCTAAATAGTTTTCATCTAAAATATTACCAGTTTTGTTTTGACTCCATTCAAAATAAGAAACCACTACTCCGCCAGAGTTAACCAAAATATCAGGCCAAACCATAATACCTTTATTAAATAAAACTTTATCAGCATTGTAATTTACTGGACCGTTGGCAATCTCAACAATATGTTTAGCTTTAATATTTAAAGCATTATCTTCAGTAATTTGATTCTCAAGTGCGCTAAGTATCAAAATATCAACTTTCATTTCTAACAACTCTTTGTTAGAAATAGCTTTATTTTTAGAATAAGCTGAAACAACACCATATTCTTCTTTAAATTTAATTAATTCATTAATATCAATTCCGTCAGGATTATGTATTCCTCCCTGACTATCATTAACTGCAATAATTTTAAAGTTCTCCGCATAAAGCATCTTGGCTACATTTAGACCAGCATTACCAAAACCCTGAATAGCAACTGTTAAATTCTTTTTATTCAAATCTAAAGTTTTAACAATCTCATCAATTATTAAATAAGCTCCTTTAGCTGTTGAATCACTGCGCAAAGCAATACCTCCCAATTCAACTGGTTTGCCAGTGATCATTGCTGGTTGATGTTCACCAATATTTTTTTCATACTGATCAAGCATCCAAGACATAACTTGAGGATTAGTGTAAACATCTGGAGCCGGCACATCTTTATTTTCTCCTAATACTTTATAGAAAGAATTGATATAGGCACGACTAACCTTTTCTAAAAACTTTTCATCTTGTCCCTTAGGATTGAACTTAACTCCTCCCTTAGCCCCGCCATAAGGTAACTCTAATAAAGAGTTTTTTAAACTCATCCAAAATGATAATGATTTAACCTCATCTTCAGAAACTTCGGGGTGAAATCTAATACCACCCTTTCCTGGACCCAAAGCTCTATTGGAAACAATTCTCCAAGCTGGAAACTTTTTTCCATCAACCTCCAATTCATCATAAGAAACCTGATTAGGCTCTAAGATTTTTTTTAATTCTTCATCAGACAAATTTACCAATTCTTTTAAATCGGTAAAACGTTTAACAATGTTTTCAAAAACTGACATAATTTTAAAATTAATTTAAGTGAGCTAAAATATCGTTCTTTAGAGAATCTTTAGAACGCATACCAACAAATTCAGCTATAATTTGCCCGGCCTTAAATAATTTTAAATTAGGAATACTTTGAATTTGATATTGCAAAGCCAACTCTTGATTGTTAGCGTCAGCTGTATCTAATTTAGTGATTTTTACCTTACCTGCTAAATCAACAGCTAGCTCATCTAAGATAGGCGCCATCATTTTGCAAGGCATACACCAAGGAGCCCAAAAATCAACTAACACTGGGATATCAGAACCAAGCACTTCGCTTGAAAAATTATCTTTGTTTAAATCTAGAGCTTTACTCATAGTTTTGTTATTCGTTTAAAAACTCATTTTTAAAACGAATTTAATTTTAATTATATAAATTATTTTTTTAAAACTTCTGAAAATATTTTTTTAATATGCTCTCTATTACTTGGACACTCCTTTAAAAAACAAGTGTTAAATTCTTCTTCTAATACTTTATCCATTAAAGAAGAAATGCTCGACTTAATAGCTTTTAATTGTACTACAGAATCAAAACAACTACTATCTTTTTGTCGAAGCATCTTTTTTACACCCTCTAACTGCCCAATTATAATATTTATTCTCTGATCTGTACTGCGCATATTTGCTTGTATTTTAATAATAATATCTTTTGTTTTTTTATTATATCAAATACCCCCATAGGGTGTCAAGAGATATATTGCTATTTCAAAAGAAATAGGATAGAATTACAAAATAAAGCTAAATAACTAATAATAATATATGTCATTATCAATTGGAATTGTCGGTTTACCTAATGTTGGAAAATCAACTCTTTTTAATGTTCTAACAAATAAACAAGTAGAGGCCGCTAACTACCCTTTTTGTACTATTGATCCCAATGTTGGAGTAGTTAAAGTTCCTGATTCTCGTTTAGATAAAATCGCAGCTATATCACAACCAGCTAAAATTATTCCGGCCTTTATTGAATTTACCGATATTGCCGGATTAGTTAAAGGCGCTCACAAAGGTGAAGGTTTGGGTAACCAATTTTTATCACACATTAGAGAATGTGATGCTATCTGCGAAGTAATTCGAGATTTTAAAGATGAAAATGTTATTCACGTTGAGGGTCAAGTTGATCCCAAGAGTGATCAAGAAACAATTAACATGGAATTAATTTTTGCTGATTTAAAAACAGTTGAAAAAAGATTAGAGAAAGTTATCAAAGAAGCCAAGAGTAATTCCAAAGAAGCTATCAAACAAAAAGAAATTTTAGAAGAAATATTAAAACTATTAGAAAGTGGGCAAGGTGCTAGAAAATTTGTTGTAAAAGACGAAGATCAAGCTTTTGTTAAGAGCTTAAGTCTTTTAACAATTAAACCAATCATTTATGCCTTAAATTCAGATGACACCAGTGCTAGCACTGATTTTAATTGGGATGGTGAAATTGTGAGAATCAATGTAAAGATGGAAGAAGAAATTTCTAAACTACCTGAAGAAGAACAACAAGAATATCTACAGGAATTAGGCATTGATAAAAGCGGTTTAGACAAATTAATTTATTCCTCATACAAACTACTAGGTCTAGAAACTTTCTTCACTACCGGAAAAGATGAAACTCGAGCTTGGACTATAAAAAAAGGCAGCAAAGCCCCACAAGCCGCCGGAGAAATTCATACTGATTTTGAAAAAGGCTTTATTAGAGCCGAGGTTATTAACTGGGAAAAGTTTATTGAAGTTGGATCAGAAGTTAAAGCTAAAGAGTTAGGATTACTTAGAACTGAAGGAAAAGATTATGTTGTACGTGATGGTGATATCTGTAATTTTTTAATTGGAAAATAATTTTGACAATCAAAAAAAACAGAGTTATAATATAAGTATAAGTTACGTGTACGCGCGCCGAATAAAACTTCTGCTATCTAGGAAGAAAATGGTGCCCGTGGTATTCCAGCCGCCTTGAAAAAACTAACCGAAAGGAGGATTCAATAATCTAGCCAATATCCTTAAATCTAAAAACGGCTCTAGATTTAAAAATTGGCACAATTAATACCTGGAGCTAGACCACGACCTAGCTCCATTTTTTTATATAAAAAAAGAAGCCGTTATTTAACGACTTCTTAGACTTATTATAGTATTTGAATGTCCAGCGAATCATCTTCACTGTCTTCAATATTTTTCCGCACAATTCCAGCAACTGTCCAAAGAAGATCTTTGCGACATTCTTCTTCTTTGATTTTCTTTGCTTCCTCACTCCATTTGGTTCGATTAGAAGCAAAATCTTCACTATTTATTTTTCTATAAACAGTATCAACTATTTCTTTTCTGATTGACAATGGTAACTCATACCCTATTCTAATTGTCATTTTTTTCATTATGCCACCATCCTTTACCAGAACGGACACATTATTCGAAAAAGAATTATCTTCATTTTTTATTGTATTCAAACGAGTATAAGTTCTTTTCTGTGAAGGAGATAAATTGACGGTATAAAAATTGCTGTCCTTTTCCACAAAGTTTAGATATCTAACATTGGGATTTTTAGGACTAGTAGTATCATTAACATAACCATCAAAATGCACTAATTGTTCTTTTCTCATTCTTTCTTTTGCTAGAGAATTGAATTCTGCTTGGGAGTAAGGATTCTGTTGTGACCCTTTAGGTAGTTCTTCTTCGTGAGAATTATTTTTAATCCCCAACATTGATTTAAAATTTTCACCAAACATATTGTTTTTATTTAATGATTAATTATACTACTATATTATATATTAAATTTTAAAAAACAAAAACAGGCTCGAAAACCTGCAGTGTGACCCCTAGGGGAATCGAACCCCTGTTGTCAGGATGAAAACCTGGTGTCCTAACCACTAGACGAAGGGGCCTTCTAGCCAAATAAAAAAGGCTTTTTTGAAAGCAATAATATATTATATTTATTTTCTAAACTTGTCAATAAGGGAACAATACGCTAAACTAAAATTATAATAATAGAAAATATGATCAAAAAGCAAAAAAAACAATATATTTTAGGCTTAGAAAGCAGTTGCGATGAAAGCGCCGCAGCCGTTCTTCAATTTGACAAACAAGCTAATTTTAAAGTTCTATCTAGCATTGTTTCTTCTCAGGTTGATATTCACAAACAATATGGTGGAGTTGTGCCAGAGATAGCTGCTAGAGAACATGTTATAACTATTTTACCAGTAATTGATCAAGCTTTACGTCAAGCTAATATTGAGTTAAAACAACTCTCAGCTATTGCTGTTACCTCTGGCCCTGGATTAATTACCTCTTTGATAAGTGCTAGCGAAACCGCCAAAGCGTTATCTTTTGCGCACAACATTCCTTTAATTGCCACTAACCACATTGAAGGTCATATCTATTCTGCTTTTTTAGAAAACAAAAAAAAGATTAATTTTCCAGCTTTAATTTTAACCGTTTCTGGCGGTCATAATATTTTAGCTATAATGGATAATCATTTGAAATACAAAATTATTGGCAAAACACTGGATGATGCTGCTGGAGAAGCTTTTGACAAAGCAGCTAAAATGATGGATTTAGGCTATCCTGGTGGACCAATAATTGGAAAATTAGCTAAGGAATATATTGAAAAGAATAATAACCTAGAAGAAATAGACCTACCTCGTCCGATGCTCAATTTAAATAATTTTGATTTTTCTTTTTCTGGATTAAAAACCGCCTTATTATACCAACTAAGAAAAGATAAAAATTGGAAAGATAAAATTCCACAATATTGTTATTCTTTTCAAAAGGCAACTATTGATGTTTTGGTCGGAAAAACTTTGAAAGCTATAAAAAAATATCCAGTTAAAACTATCATGTTAGTTGGTGGCGTTTCAGCTAACTCAGAACTTAAAAAAACGTTTATTGAAAAAATAAAAAACGATATTAACTTAAAGAAGATAAAATTTGTTTCTCCACCTCTAAAATACTCCGGTGATAACGCCACTATGATAGCTTTAAACGGTATTTTTCACTTGCTAAAAAACAAAAAAAATATTAAAAATTATAAAAATCTAAAAATAGACTCCAACCTAGAACTAAAATAAAGTCAAGAAAACCCCCTATTTATAGGGGTTTTTGTCAAAAAAAAGAAGTCACCTTTAGGTATTGACTTTTTTTTGTTTGTGTGATAGAATATTAAGTTGTCTTTTGAAAAAATAAAAACCGATTTAAACGGGCCAGGCACGACAAGCATGGGATTTTCTTTCAGGGTTTCTAAGGCTAAGGCTTTAAAGCTCCTAAAAGAGATTTTCTTGCCTATCCCGTTTAAGTCGGTTTTTTTATTTACTCTTTTTTTAATTTAACACATCAGTACTAGTTGAAATACTCTCAGTTGAAGTAGCGGTTGAAGAAGCAGTTTCTGTTTTCGGTTCAACGCCAACTAAACAAACTTCTCTCCAAGGAACATATTTAGAAGAAAATCTGGTTTCAACTTTATTTTCATTTTCTTTTCCTTGATTATAGATAACGGTATAGTCAAAATAAGCATCAGCTCCAGCGTGCGCCTTTTCGGTGCATTTTTTTTCGCCCGGTTTTAAATCAGTGGTTTCAATAATTTGAGTTGGTCCTGGTTTCACAATATTATATATAACTGGATAAGTGGTGGTGGCTGTTCGGCCATCAGACTTACCCCAAAAATCAAAATAAACATCATTAGCTCCTTCAAAACGAGCTTGAATTAAAATATTATTACCAGTATCATTTCTAAATTTTAAATCTGGTCGTGGAGTATAAATGGTGGCGTCAGTACCAGCTGGTTCGTAATAAGAAACTCGATAAGAATGATTTCTTCTCTCAGTAATTGGAAGTCCTGTACCTAGTGCTGCTCTAAACATAGTGGTTGCAATTTGGCATAAGCCACCGCCATATTCTGGTATAGTCTTATTATCTTTTATAACTAACTCTTGTAAATAACCAGTACTACCATCTACCTCTCCTAAAGCCCCAACTAACGAAAACTCTTCCCCTGGTTTTATAATTAAACCATGTAATTTACTAGCCCCAGTCTTAATATTGTGCCGACGATTAGCTGGTGAACCGGCAAAGTTAGAATGACCGGTACCTATAAGCTCAAAAATTCCTAAATCATTAGTCTGACTAATTTTTTCAATTTCCTCCACCTTGGTTACTAAAGAAATATTACTTAAATCTTTTTTAGCTATAGCTTCTTCCATTGCTAAGATACTAGCTTCGTAATCTAAAATTAAACCATCACGGCCTGGTTCAAAAACTGAAACCCTGTCACCATTTAATTCGATTTTAGGTTGCAAGGCCTCTTGATTAATTTGATTAGCAACCTGTTCATCAAAAAACTTTCCTACCTTTTCTCGGTCTAAAATTAATTTAAGATCATCAGAAACTTTCAGCCAAGAAGCAAATTCTAAACGACTAACACTAAAAGTTTTTTTCTTTTCTATGCTTTTTAATTCAAAGGGTGCTAAATTAGCTATTTCTTCTGCTTGTTTAGGAAAAGACGAAATATCGGATAAATGTATTTTAGCCTTAGTTTCAATGAGTTTTAAATTAATATCAGAGTTATCTAAATTAGAAAGACGATTAGAAAAATCTGACAAAAACAAATTATAATCTATTTCATAACCATCATTTTCACTAGTAGTAGAAAATACTATTTTCTTTTCACCGTTAACATATTCTTCCTTAAATATTAAAGCGGCATTTTGAGCCGGGTTCTCTAAATTAGAAAAATTTTCTTGAACCATTTTCTTTAATTCTTCTGGTTCAGAAGAAAAATCTAAGGTTAATTTAGTGTCAAAGAATAAGGTTCTAATCTTATGAAAAATCTCCAACCAAGTACCATCTCTAGCTATTAAATAAGCTTTATTAGAAGAGGTTGAAATATTGTATAAAATTGGAGTTAAAGCTAAATCAGGGTCAAAAGACGAAGCTAAATTATACCAAGTCATTTCCTGATTTTTTAGTTTAATTTTAACCCCCTGATCTTCAAATTGAGTAACTTTTTTTTCAATTAAACTCTGAGCTTCATCTCGACTAAGTCCTGATAAATCAATACCAGCAAAATAAACATTAGGATAAATTTGATTATTAAATCTTTCTTCTAGAATAAAGTAGCTTAATAATAAAAAAATAAGCAACACTAAAATTGCATACAAGAAGAAAAATGATATTTTTTTTAAAGTCTCTTTAGACATATTTTAATTATCACTATTTATAAGTTCGTTTAAAACATCTTTGGCCACTTGTTGTCTTTTTAAATCATTAAGTTCTTTTGCGCCTAACAAAAAACTAACCCTTTCTCCCACTTGAATACTTTCTGGGAAAGAATCTTTGGGCCATAAAATATCACGGCCACTTAAATCACGTAAAATAACTCCATCGCCTTTAAAGCCGATAAGTTCTAAAACAACTTCCATAAGTGTTTAAGATTTAATTTTTATTTTAATCTGGCTGCTCTTATAAATTTTCTCCAAAATTATGGTTAAAACACCATTTTCTAAAGTAGCTTTCATTTTCTTATTATCAACCTCTTCTGGCAGTATAATACTGCGAGAAAAAGAACCGAAGTAACATTCTTGTAATAAACAATCAGCTTCTTCAGTTAAAGTATCAGCTTCTCTCTTTCCCTTGATAGTTAAAATATCACGGTTTAGAGAAATTGATAAATTTTCTGGCTTTACCCCAGAAATGGTTGACTTCACGATAATATTAGAAGATGTTTCATAAACATCAACTAAAAGTTGGCCTTCTAATAATTCTTCTTCGGGCCAATTATAAGAAAAACTTTCACTCTCTTTGTTTGGAGAAATGTTATAAAGATTGCCTTGATTTTTTTTGAAAAAGTTTAACATAGTGTGGGCATAGATGGATTTGAACCGTCGACCCCCGCCTTATAAGGGCGGTGCTCTAACCGCTGAGCTATATGCCCATTAAAAATAAGAGTGGGTATATCCCGACTCGAACGGGAGACCTCTACGATGTCGACGTAGCGCTCTAACCAACTGAGCTATATACCCCTCTGAGCAAGATTCTAACATTGTTAGAATATTTTTTCAAGACAATTTTTAATATTGGAAATAATTTCCTTTTCTACCTCTTTAATCGGACGATTAGAAGTAGCATAAGCCATCTTATTATTTCCTTTTGGATTTAAGTTTTTTATCAAATCCAAGGAGTTAACATTTTTAACAGAATAAATTAAAATCTTAGTTTTAAACACATCAGTTAAGTCATTTTGGCAAACCACCGCTGTTTGTTCAGAAGAGTTTTCATTTTGATCTTCGGCTGGAATTAGTATTTCATTATTAGAATAGAAAATAGCAATAATTTTAGCGGTTGGTATTGATAAAATTAATTCATCAATAATATCTTGCAAATTTTCTTCCGTAGCCGATGAAGAATCAAAATCATTTTTAAAGACAGTAGACCAAATAACTGCATTGTCATTAATAGAGTTAAGGTTATTTAAAACCCTACCCCAAAGTTTAAGAGTACTTAAACTACGAGAACGATATAGATTGGCTACAATTTCTTCTCTTCTAGCTCCCAGCTCAATTAAGCGAGAACTAATCTGTAAAGTTTTGGGAGTCAAATTAGAAGTTTTGAAACTTTTGGTTTTAAAAATAATTCCGGTAAGCAAACAAGTAGCAATATCTTCATCAAACAAAGCTAAATCTGAATCATTAGAGCTAAGTAAATCATAAATAATTTCTGTAGCTGAAACAGCATTTAAATTTACAATATTAACCTGACCATAATCTTCATTCTCAGGACTATTATCAATATTAATAATATCAGTCTTATAAAAGAAATCTATATTACTATCATAAACCCGGCCTAAAGATTCTAAATCTTTACTATTTACTGTGATAATTAAATCATGTTTAAATCCTTGCATACTAGATTTAATATCTTCCGGTTTAAAAAAGCCACTCTTGGGCGAAATTATAAAATTAAGAAAATTATCATCAATGGTATATTTGATTTGGCTGACTTTGGCATTTTTTAAATCTACCGAGACCACAAACTTCATTAAATTTTCTAAAGAGGTCTTAATATCAGAAAAACTAGGCAAAAATTTAAAAGAATCAATTGGGACACTAAAACTATTGACTTCTTCGTTTTTTTCTGCCCCTACTTCAACTTGTTTTCCCATTTTTTTTAAATATAGCGCCAAAGCTAAAGAACCAGAAATAGCATCGCCGTTCCAGTCGGTTGGGAAACTTATTAAAATATTGTTTGCCTTTTTAATTAGATTAAAAAACTGCTGATTTACTGTCATGTTTTCGATATTACAATGTTAACTAAATACTATATATTTATTTAGCAAAATAGTCAATAAGCTAGTTGACCGACCAAGTTAATTTTGGTAATATACTACTATAATTTATAAGCTAAAAATAAAGAAAAACTAAACTTATGAGACCGGAAATGGACAAAATTTATGAAGCAAAAAGCTTTGAAGATAAAATTTATGAGGCATGGGAAAACTCAGGCTATTTTAATCCCGATAATTTAGAATTGCCAGATGATGCTCCTACTTACAGTATGGTGCTTCCTCCACCAAATATTACCGACAAACTCCACATTGGTCACGCTTCAGTTATTACTATTGAAGATCTTTTTATTAGATACCATCGCTTGAAAGGTTATCGCACTTTATGGATTCCTGGAACTGATCACGCCGCTATTGCCACACAAAACGTAGTTGAGAAAAGATTGTTTAAAGCTGAAGGTAAAACTAGACATGATTTAGGAAAAGAAGAATTTTTAAAAAGAGTCTGGGAATTTTTAAACGAAACTCAAAGTACTATTTTAAAACAAACCAGAAAGATGGGGGCTTCTATTGATTGGAGTCGCCAAGCTTTTACTTTAGATGAAAAAAGACAAAAGGCAGTAGTTAAAATGTTTACCGATATGTACAACGAAGGTATTATTTATCGAGGTGAAAGAGTTGTTAACTGGTGCCCTCGCTGTAAATCAACCTTAGCCGATGATGAATTAGAATATAAAGATCAAAAAGCTATTCTATACACTTTTAAATACGACACTAATTTCCCAATAACTATTTCTACTACTCGCCCCGAAACTAAACTAGGCGATACCGCTATCGCTGTTAATCCTAAAGATGAGAGATACAAACAATATGTTGGACAAAATTTAAAAGCTAATTTTTGCGGACAAGAATTAGAAATAAAAATAATAGCTGATAATAATGTTGAAATGGATTTTGGAACTGGGGCTTTAGGGGTTACTCCAGCTCATTCTATGATTGATTCTCAAATGGCAATAAAAAATAATTTACCAAGTATAAAAGTTATAAACGAAGACGGAAATATTCATGCTGGTTTTGGTAAATTCTCTGGCCTAAGCGCTCTAGAAGCTAGAACTATGGTAGTAGAAGAATTACGTCAAAATAATTTAATTATTAGCGAAGAAGAAATTAACAATAATCTTTCTACCTGTTATCGTTGTGATAGCGCTATTGAACCACTGCCATCAAAGCAATGGTTTATCTCAGTTGATAAAAAACTAGCTCGTTTGGGAAATAAATCACTTAAGGAAAGAGCTCTAGAAATTGCTCAGAATAAAGAAACTACTTTTATCCCCGAAAGATTTACCAAGAGATATTGTGATTGGATTTCAAATCTTCATGATTGGTGTATTAGTCGTCAAATTTGGTTTGGTCATCAAATTCCAGTTTGGTACAAGGATAATTCTGAGGAAATATATGTCGGGGAAGAAAAACCAACTGGTGATAATTGGAAACAAGATCCTGACACCTTAGATACTTGGTTTTCTTCTGGTATGTGGACCTTCTCTACTTTAGGCTGGCCTGATAATTTTAAAAATGGAGAAAAATTAGGTGACTTAAAAAAGTTTCATCCTACTCAAATGTTAGAAACTGGTTACGAACTAATTACTCTCTGGATCTCCCGCATGATTATTATGTCCATTTTTGCTTTAAACGAAATACCATTTGAAAAAGTATATTTAAACGGCATGGTACTTGATAAACACGGCAAAAAAATGAGTAAATCTAAAGGTAATGGTATTGATCCGCTTGATGTTATTGAACAATTTAGTACTGATGCTTTAAGATTTTCTTTGTTAATCGGCAACACTCCTGGAAATGATATGAAAATGAGTGAAGAAAAAATTGAAAGTAGTCGTAACTTTTTAAACAAGCTTTGGAACATCAGTCGTTTCATTATCAGTTCCAGCGAAGATTTAAAAGATGATTTTGACGCCAACAAACTAAATACTAGCGACAAATGGATACTTAACAAATTGCAAAATCTAGTAATAGACTTTGATAAAAATATGTCAGAGTATAAATTTTCTCTAGCTGGAGAGAATTTAAAAGATTTTACTTGGAATGATTTAGCTGACTGGTACTTAGAAGCCAAGAAGTTTGAAAAAGATGATAACAACAGTAAGATTTTAATTTTTATCTTAAAAACAATCCTTCGTTTATGGCATCCTTTTATTCCTTTTATTACTGAAGTTATTTGGCAACACTTAGGAGAAGAAAAACTAATAATGATATCCAAGTGGCCAGAAATAAATCTAGGAAATTTTGAAAAGGAAGAAAAAGAGTTTGAATTAATTAGAGATATTATTTCAACTATTAGAAACGCTCGTTCAGCTAATAAAATAGAGCCAAATAAAAAAATAAAGGCTATGATTATTAGTCCTAACTCAGACATAATAACAAAAAATGAACATCTAATTAAAAATTTAAAGACCGGCCTAGAGGAAATAACTATAATTGAAGATACTACTAAATTACCAGCCGAAAAAAATATATTATTGACTATCGGCCAAACAGAGATTTACCTGCTAGGTGCTGTTGATGAAGCTAAGGAAAAAATAAGAGTTCAAAAAGAAATAGAAAATTTAGAAAAAATGATTTTAAATATTCAAACTAAATTGAGTAATAAAGAATTTGTTGAAAAAGCTCCTTCAGCTCTAGTTGAAAAAGAACAAGAAAGATTAGAAAATTACAAACTTGAATTGAACAAATTAAAACAAAATTAATTAAATATAAAATATGAGTTTAAAAAATTATCTGCTCACCATGACCGGAGCCAGTTTGTTGTCTTGGGCTATTTTTATCTTTGTTCTAAACTTTACCAGCCCTGAAACAACTAGCTGGATAATCTTTGCTCTTTTCTACTTCTCTTTATTTCTTTCCTTAAGCGGAATATTTACCCTACTTGGCTTTATCATCCGACAAAAAATGTTCCACAAAAGCCTAGCCTTCTATTCCGTTAAAGCTTCCTTCCGTCAATCATTCCTTTTTTCCTTTTTGTTAATTGCCATTTTGTTTATGCTAGCTCAAAATATCTTTTCTTGGCTTAACATTTCCCTTTTAATAATAATATTGGCTATTATTGAATATATATTAATCAATGAAAAAAAATCTCTATGAAAAATAAATTAAATCAAATAAAAGAAGAGTTTTTGCAAAAACTCAACGAAATTAAAGATTTAGAATCTTTAAAAAACTTAGAAGAAAACTACCTTAGTCGTAAGAGTAATTTTAATTCCTTAATGAAAGATATAAAAGATTTAAGCGAAGACTTGAAAAAAGAAGCTGGTATTTTAGGAAACTCTATCAAGAAAGAAATGACAGAAAAGATCTCCGAACTTTATACTAAATTTGATTCCAGTAATGAAAAAAAAGGCGTTTTTGACCCTAGTCTACCGGGTAAACTATCTGAAAGAGGCCATCTTCATCCCACTACTCAAGTTATGCAAGAAATTGAAGAACTATTTTCTTCTATGGGCTTTATCATCTTAGATGGCCCAGAATTAGAAAGTGATTACTATAATTTCTCAGCTTTAAATTTTCCTAAACATCATCCTGCTAGAGAAATGCAAGACACTTTTTTTATCGACAAAAAAAACAAAGACGGAGAATACGATATGATTATGCGCACTCATACTTCCCCAATGCAAATTAGAGCTATGAAAAAATATGGTGCTCCATTAAAAGTTTTAGTTCCTGGTAGATGTTTTAGAAATGAAGCTACTGATGCTCGTCACGAACATACTTTTTACCAAGTAGAAGGAATGATTATTGATAAAAATATTAATTTTTCTCATTTAAAAGGAGTTCTAGAATTAATAGGAAAGAAATTATACGGACCAAACACTGAGCTCCGTATGCGTCCTAAACATTACCCTTTTGTTGAACCAGGTAGCAATGGTGAATTTACCTGTTTCTTGTGCGGAGGAAAAGGTTGCCGCGTTTGTAAAAATAGTGGCTGGTTAGAAATTCTAGGTTGCGGCATGATTCATCCCGAGGTTTTACGAAGTGGCGGAATTGATCCAGAAGAATATTCCGGTTTTGCTTTTGGCTTTGGTTTAGACCGTTTAGTAATGTTAAAATACAACATTGATGATGTTAGACTTTTTAACAGTGGTGATAAACGCTTCTTAGATCAATTTTAATTTACACTAAAAATATGAATGTATCATTAAATATATTAAAACAATTTGTTAACCTCTCTAATATTTCCCCTGAGGAAATTAAAGATAAATTAACTGCTCATACCGTTGAAGTAGAAAAGATTATAAATCCCCAAGAAAGATTTAATAATGTTGTTGTAGCTAAAATTTTGGAAGTAAAAAAACATCCCCAAGCTGATAAACTACAAATCGCTTTAGTAGATGCTGGAGAAAAGGAACCATTAAAAATTGTTTGTGGAGCACCAAATATTGCTGTTTCTCAATTAGTGCCACTGGCTAAAATTGGTGCTGTTCTAGGTGAGGGTTTTGAAATAAAAAAAGCTGAAATTAGAGGTGAAGAATCTTTTGGTATGCTTTGCGCTCCTGATGAACTAGGTTTAGGAAACGACCACAGCGGTATTATGATTTTAGATGAGAAAGCTAAGGTTGGCCAAGACTTTGCTAAATATTTAAATCTCGACAATATTGTTTTGGAAGTAGATAATAAATCATTATCTAATCGACCTGATCTATGGGGACATTACGGACTAGCTAGAGAATTAAGCGTTTTGTTAAATAAAAAATTGAAAGATTACGAATACAAAGAATTAAAAATCAAAGAAGAAAAAAACAAAAAGGGAGAAAATATTTCTGTTGATATTAAAGCTAAAAATCTTTGCCGTCGTTATTTAGGATTAAAAATTGATAATATTAAAATCGAAGAGTCACCTGAATGGCTTAAAAATGAATTAAGCGCCGTTGGTTTAAACTCAGTTAATAATATTGTTGATATTACCAACTATATCATGATTGAATTGGGTCAACCTTTACACGCCTTTGATGGAGAAAATATAAAAAAAATTATTGTTCGTAAGGCTAATAAGGGAGAAAAAATAATCACCCTAGATGATAAAGAAAGAATTTTAGATGAAGAAGATTTGTTAATCTGTAGCGATAAAGAAAGCTTAGCTATTGCTGGAGTCTTAGGCGGAAAAAATAGTCAAATTAATAATGCCTCTACCAGTATCATAATAGAGTCAGCTAATTTCGATGCTATTTCAGTTCGTAAAACAGCCCAGAGACTTGGTATTAGAAGCGATGCTGTAATGCGTTTTGAAAAATCTCTTGATCCTAACTGGTGCGAAATGGCTATTAAAAAAGCGGCTGAACTTGTAAAAAAGGTTTGTCCTCAAGCTAAATTTAACTATGAATTAGTAGAAGCCGGAGATTTTAAAAATCAAGAACAATTAATCAATTTAGATTTGCTTTGGGCTGAAAAAATTATTGGACAAAAAATCGAAGACAAAAAAATAGAAAATATTCTAAGCAGCTTAGGTTTAGAAATAAAAGATAAAAATGATAATGTCTGGCAAATAGCTATTCCTTCTTGGAGACAAAAGGATTTAAAAATCAAACAAGATTTAATTGAAGAAATTGTTAGAATCTATGGTTATAACAATATTAAAAATTCATTACCAGAAAGCAGTATTTTGCCACCAGAGAAAAACCCAGAAGCTGAATTAATTAATAGAATAAGAAATATTCTAGTTCATTCTTTTAGAATGAATGAGGTATATAACTATTCTTTTGTAAGTGAAGAACAATTAGAAAAACTGGATTTAGATGATAAATCATACATCAAATTACTAAATCCTTTATCTAAACAAAGTTCTCTTCTTCGACAAACTCTAACCACCAATTTAATTTCTAATATCAAAACTAACCAAGCTAAATATGATAGTATAAAGTTATTTGAAATTGGAAATGTTTTTCTTAACACCGCTGGTGGACCAAACAAAGATGATAAAATGACAGAAAGCCTTCCCTATCAAGAAAAGAAACTAGCTTTAATTTTAGCTGACAAGAAAGGTTCCACTTTTGAAGAATTAAAAAATATTGTTTTTAATTTACTATATCAATTAAGCCAAGGCCAAGAAGCTGAATTCCTAGGTAGCGAAACTATTATCAATTGGGCTGACAAGAATGAAAAATGTTTAATACTTTTAGGTGGAAAAGAAATTGGCTTTTTAGCTACCATTGATAAAAATATTGCTGTAAAAAATGGAATAAAAACCGAAACTACTGCTTGTGAATTAAATTTAAAAAATCTTTTAATTATAATCGACAAATTAAAAGTTGACCGCTACCAAGGAATTTCTAAATTCCCAGCGGTTAATCGTGACTTAGCTTTTGTAATTAATGAAAAAATATCATATAATGATATCAGTAAGGAGCTAAAGAACTTTCATCCACTAATTAATAAAATTGAACTATTTGATGTCTACTCCGGACAAAATTTAGAGAACGGAAAAAAGAGCTTAGCTTTTCATTTAAGCTTTCAATCAGAAGACAAAACTCTTAGTGGTGAAGAAGTTGAAGAAATTGTCTCTAAGTTAATTAAACATTTAGAAGATAAGTTCTCTGCTCAAATTAGAAACTTTTAATACATTGAACATAAAAATTAACTAAAAAAATATGTTTGAAAACAGTCGAGATATGCTAAATATCTCTGCCTCAGCCTCCATTTTGGTGGTAGCTATTTTTCTTTGTGTTGCTCTTTTCTATCTAATTGCCAACCTTAGAAGAATTAACAAGGTTAGCTCACAAATTGAAAAGGGAGTTAACAAAGTTGAAGGATTAATGGAATTAATCCAAGACAAAGTTAAACAAAGCAGTTCCTATCTTTTCCTTTTTGGGAAATTAGCTGAAAGAGCTATGGACTATTTTATGTCCAGAAGAGGAAATAGTGAAGAAAAAAGTACTAAAAAAAGTTCTAAGAAAAAATAATCATGAAAAAAATAATCCTTACCGGTGATCGTCCAACCGGACAATTACATATTGGCCATCTATTTGGTTCCCTTTTAAATCGGGTTAAACTACAAAAAGATTACGAAACATATATCATGGTAGCTGATGTTCAGGCCTTAACTGATAATTTTTCTGATCCGGAAAAGGTTAGAAAAAATGTCAGAGAAGTAGCTATGGATAACCTAGCTGTTGGTATTGATCCCAAAAAATCAACCATCTTTATTCAATCACTTATCCCTGAAATAGCAGAATTAACTGTCTTCTATTCCAATCTAGTTACCATTTCTCGTCTGCAACGTAATCCAACTGTAAAGACTGAGATTAAACAAAAAGACGAACTATTCAAAGATAGTGTTACCTATGGCTTCTTAGGCTACCCTGTTAGCCAAGCGGCTGATATTACTGCCTTTGAAGCTAACTTAGTTCCAGTAGGAGAAGATCAACTACCCATGATTGAACAAACAGTTGATATAGTAAAAAAGTTTAATAACATCTATGGTCCAACACTTACCATGCCAGAAGCTTTAGTGGGAGACGCTCCTAGGGTAAAGGGATTGGATGGTAATTCCAAGATGAGTAAGAGTTTAAATAATTCTATTTATATCGCTGACTCTAAAGAAACTATTGAACAAAAAATAAAGAAGGCCTTAACTGATAGCCAAAAAATAAAGATAGATGATAAAGGAAGACCTGAAATCTGCACTGTCTATTCTTACCACCAATTATTTAACAAAGAAAACACTAACACTATAAAGAAAGAATGCCAAGCTGGAGCTAGAGGTTGCGCTCAATGTAAAAAAGAGCTAACGGAAAAAGTTATTGAATTCCTAGAGCCCATACAAAAGAGAAGAAAGTATTATGAAGAAAGACCAAAGCTAGTAGACAAGATATTAAAAGACGGAACTAAAAAAGCTAAAGCCAAAGCTAGTCAAACCCTAAAGAAAGTAAAGAAAGCGATGAAATTAGATTACTTCAACTAGCTATTGACAAAATATGAGATTAATAGTATAATTACATAATATTTTATACAATTAAAAAATAAATAAAAAAAAAGCAAAATATTAAGTGATTTTTATAAATTAACTTCAAAAATATGAATTTAGAAGCTCCAACCAAGGAATCACCTTTAGAAAAGGCTAAAAGACTAAAAGCAGAAAAGGAATCCAAAGATAAAGAAAAATCTGAAAGTCAAGCAGAAAAGCTAGAAAATTTAATTTCTCAAAAAAGATCCTTGGAAATAAAATTAGACGATATTGATTCTAAAATTGAGTCTTTTCGTTCTGAGGCTCATGAAACCAGGGACACTATGAAAGAAGCTGGTTTAAATACCGATGAAGAATTTAAGGACGAATATAATGCCACCATTTCAGAAGTCGCTGTTAGTTTAAATGAATTGCGCAATGAACGTAATCAGGTCTTAGTTGAAATGGAAAAAATTAATTCGGATATTGAAAAATTTGAAGCCGATAATGTTGCTGGAGAAAAAAGTGGTATTGAAGAATTTCCAGATAAGGAGGCAGCTGAAGAAATTATTAAAATATCAGCAAACCTAGAAAAAAAGATTGATGGTCTTAATAAAGAAAGGGATGATGCTATTAAAGCTGAAGGATATTGGAAAGCATATTTAGAAATAAATAGAGACAATCAAGAAAAAATGTCAGGAGAAGAATATAAAAAAATATTTGAAGAAATGAATAAAACTAGAAAAAAAGCTGGCATGACCGAGGATGAAATAGAGGACAATATCAGAAAAATAAAATCTCTATTAGAAAATAATAAAAAAAAATATCCAGAAGAAGAAAAAATAAAAAGAGATCTAAAAGAATTTCATGATAGCATTGAAAATAAATATGGAGGCAAAAAAAATGAGTTCGGCAAGCTTTTAATTCCGGCTTTAGTTGACTACAACGAAGCAAAGGAACAACAAGAAAAATACGGTAAAGAAATACCAAATAACATAAAAAGAGAGTATTTTAAATTCCAAGCTGATGCTGCAAAATATGAAGTTAAATTTTGGGAAGCTATAAAATCTTTAGGAGATATAACAGAAAATAGAAATATAAAAGAATTGCAAAAATTATTAGAATTCAAGGGAATAGAAAATAATAAAATAATTAATGAAATTAAAAACTTTCTCAAAAATATAAAAAACCACAAATTGCTTACATATAACGAACTTAGTGATAATAATAGTTTCGGAGTTACTATAAACATGGAAAATCTATATTCTCAATACGAAGAACTAATAAAGAGTGCAACTGACGAAAATAAACACTTTGAAGAATTAGCAAAAGAATTAGAATA
Organism: uncultured Gammaproteobacteria bacterium; assembly: GCA_964437025.1. Taxonomy (GTDB): domain Bacteria; phylum Patescibacteriota; class Patescibacteriia; order Patescibacteriales; family UBA12465. Next base: position 16,065 of record CAYTEZ010000003.1, on the reverse strand, counting down.
AATATAAACATCTTAAAAAACACCATCAGACACTAAACTGGTGGTGTTTTTTATTTATATTAATCAACTTTTTCTAGTATTATCCTTTTACTAAAAGATCCGTTCTTTTTTAACTTCTCTTGCCGAAATATCTCTAGTTCTTTAATATCATCTTCTTTAAAACCACAAATGGTATACATTACTTCTAAAACATCAGCCATCTCTCCCAGATTAGGGGTTTCAATAAATTCATTAACCTCCTCATATAACTTATTCTTTAAAGCTTGTCTAAATTCTTCTTCACCAGCAATATGAGTGAATGGCTTTTGATTGTTCTTTATTATAATCTCTGGAATGTTATCTCTAACTAGTTTATTGTATTCCATATTTTTTTGAATTATTCGCAATCCTTATTAGAACACTTTGGTCCATTTTTATCCTCGACCATCAAAGCTCCACACTTTGAACATTTCTCTCCGGTTGGTTTAGCAAAGTAAGCATTCTTACAATTTGGATAAGCACTACAAGCATAGAAAACACCACGACGAGAAAACTTTTTAACTATTTTTCCTACTCCACAAGCTGGGCAAGGCACTTCTTTCTCGGATTCTCCATTCTTATCAATATTTTTTAAGTTCTTACATTTTGGATAAGCACTACAGCCCAAGAAAGGACCAAATTTTCCCATACGAACAATCATTTCAGCACCACACTTGTCACATTTTTCTCCTTGATATTTTTCTTTAATATCTTTCATCTCTTGGCTCTCTTCTCTAGGAGCGCTATTTGCTTGTCCTCCTATTGATTTAATATTTCGACATTCAGGGAAAGCACTACAAGCTAAAAACTTGCCAAAGCGACCAGTTTTTACAATCATCTTTGCTCCACATTTATCACACACTTCGTTGCTCTCTTCTTCGGGAGCAAAACTTTTTTTGTCTAATTCCATATATTTATCTTTTAAATTTTTTTCAAAAGGAACCCAAAAATCTTCAATGACTGGTTGCCATTGTTTTTTTCCTAGAGCAATACTATCTAAATCATTTTCCATCTCAGCTGTAAATTTGTAATCAACAATTTGCGGAAAGTGTTCTACTAAGAGATCAATAACCACATAGGCAATATCGGTTGGAAAAAGTTTTTTCTTGTCATCTCTATTAACATAATTTCTTTCAATAATAGTGGAAATAGTTGGAGCATAGGTTGAAGGACGGCCAATACCATATTTTTCTAACTCCTTAACTAAACTAGCATCAGAGTAACGAGCTGGGGCTTGGGTAAAGTGCTGGCTTTTTTCCAATTTCTTTAATTCTAATTCTTCCTTAATTTCAAGCAATGGTAATTCATTCTCAGAAACCTTTTCTGGATATACTTCAAGATAGCCTTTAAATTTGACTGTTTGTCCATTAGCTTTGAATAAATATTCTTGTTTTTCTCCAGCCAAAATATCAACGGCTACAGTATCTAAAATAGCTCCGGCCATTTGAGAGGCAACAGTTCTTTGCCAAATAAGTTGATAAAGTTTAGCTTGAATTTTATCTAATTTATTTTCTATTTTTTCTGGTGTATTAAAAGCTAGGGTTGGACGAATAGCTTCGTGAGCTTCTTGAGCGTTTTTACTTTTATTCTTAAAAGCTCTGCCGGATTTAGCAATATATTTTTCTCCCAATTGTTCAGTAATATATTGTACTGTTTCGTTTTTAAACTTTTCCGACAAATTTAGAGAGTCAGTTCTCATGTAGGTAATAAATCCCATCTCATATAATTTTTGAGCAACTGACATAGTTTGTTTAGCACTGTAACCTAAACGACGGTTAGCTGCCTGTTGCAAAGTAGAAGTAGTAAAAGGAGGTAATGGATTTTTAACAGTTTCTTTACCCTCAACTTTAGAAACAATCCAAGAACCTTTTTCAATAGCAGTCAAAGCTTCCTGAGTTTGCTCTTCAGTTTTAAAATGAAGCTTATTTAATGTCTTGTTATTTACTTTAAGTAAGTGAGCTTTAAATTCATCTTTATCTTTTAGTAATGTAGCTTCAATATCCCAATACTCTTGTGGAACAAAAGCTTTAATTTCTCTTTCTTTTTCTACAATAAGTCTAACCGCTACACTTTGTACACGACCAGCTGATAATCCCTTAGCTACTTTTTTCCAAAGAAATGGAGATAGTTTATAGCCCACTAAACGATCTAAAATTCTACGAGTTTGCTGAGCATCAACCATTTTATTATCTATTCTTCTAGGATGTTCTATAGCATTCAAAATAGCCTCTTTAGTAATTTCATGAAAGGCTATTCTTTTATACTTTTCTTCGCTAAGCCCTAAGGACTCTAATAAATGCCAAGCAATGGCTTCTCCTTCGCGGTCTTCATCAGACGCCAAAATAACTGACTGAGACATTTGAGCCAGCTTCTTTAATTCGGTAACTCTTTTTTTAGACTTTAGAGGAATAACATATTTTGGTTTAAAGTTATTTTCTAAATCAACCCCTAATTCACTTTTGGGCAAATCTCTAATATGACCAAAAGATGACTCAACTTTATATTCCCCGCCTAAAAATTTGGCTATGGTCTTAGCCTTAGTTGGTGACTCAACGATTATTAAATTCATATATTATGAGGAGAACCTTTAATTTTTATAAAACAATTATAATATTAAAATGAAAAAAACACAAATAGGCTCTTAAAACCAGCCCTAGACACCCTTTAAAAGGCTAAAAATGGCTATTTTTGAGGTTTTCTTCTCTATCTCTAGTATTTCTTGGTGTAATGGCAAAATAAGCTAAAATATCAGCTATTTCTAAAATTAGCCCCGCCCCATTTTGTAATAAAAAATTATTACCCGCTAAATTATCACAAAAGATATCCCCTGGAATAGAGCAAACCTCTCTTCCTTCTTCTAGAGCACTTTTGGCTGTAATCAAAGAACCTGATTTTATACCAGCCTCAACCACCAAAGTAACCGGAGTAAGCCCAGCTATAATTCTATTTCTTTGCGGGAAGTGATGGGCCAAAGGTTTAGTGCCTAAAGGAAACTCCGAAATAAGCAGACCACCACTAGCTATAATTTCTAAAGCTAGATATTTATTACTATAAGGATAAATTGAAGATTGATCTAAGCCAGAACCCAAAACCCCAACCGTTTTACCTCTAGATTTAAGAGTGGCTCGATGAGACAGGGAATCAATCCCTAAAGCTAGTCCTGAAACAATTGCTACACCCTCGCAACTAACACCAGGGATTATTTTTTCAACAATCTTTTGACCATAATCGCTAAACCTTCTCGCCCCAACAACCGCCAAAGAATTACTCCAATTAATATTCAAATTACCTTTGTAATAAAACAAAGGTGGTGGATTATATATACTCTTTAAATACTTTGGATAATTATCATCTTGAATAAAACAAAGGTTAATTCCCTCCTTTTCTAACTTAAAAAAAATATCAGTGAAAGAAAAAGATTTTCTCCCCCGTATAAATAATGATAATTTTTTTTCGCTCTTAAAAACTGAAAGCAATTCTAAATAAGGGCTATAAAAAGCTTTTTGTAAGCTACCAAATTTATCCATTAATCTTTTATACAATTGATAATCAAAACTGATTAAACAATTAAAAGCTAGGGCGTATTTCTTTTCGTTAAACATAAAGAAATACTAGCATAGATTATTTAAAGCTATCCTAAAGTATTTATAAAAACTAGATTAATTTGCACCTCTTGACGCTTTTTATTATATATGCTATAATAATTTCACTTTAAAAATAGTGGTTGAGGATGTAGCTCGGAAATAAGGGTTTTAAGATAAAAATCGAAACATAATAGGGGACTCCCTTTTTTGCCCTGGTTAGGTCTCTCTGATTTTTAAATTTTAAAACTCTTCCGAGTTTTTTCCACAACTATTATTTAAAAGAAAAAGACCTAGTATTAATACTAGGTCTTTTTTTATCTATCTATATATATTATATCTCTTTAAGTTCCTGAAAAATATTTTCTAGTCTTTCTAACTCTGTGGTTGAGAAGTTTTGCAAAACAAACTTGTCTCCTGGAATATTATTTTTAAACTCATTGTTAATTCCGATTCTAAGTCTTTTAAAATTCTTAGTCTTTAAATGGTTAATAACTGATTGAACTCCATTGTGCCCAGCGCTAGAAGAATTAATTGAAGTTTTTATTCTACCAAATTCAATATCTAAATCATCATGGACAACTGTTAGCATTTCACTTAGGTCTAAATCTTTCTTGGCAAACAAGCCCATGGTTTTAGGGAGTAACTTATAATAATCCATAAAGGCTCTAACCGATAGTCCTGAATTATTCATAAAAGTTAAAGGCTTAATCAAAGTTAAATCACCTTTTTCAAACACTAAAGCATTAAACTTTTTTTCTAGTTTCCAAGAAGCCTCAGCTCCAGCTAAAAAATCAAGGAGCATAAAGCCAGCATTGTGTCTGGTTTTTTGATATTTTTCACCAGGATTACCTAGCCCAACAATTATTTTCATAGATTTATTTTTTTATCATGAACCCCTGTCTGAAACAGGGGTTCATTAAAACGAATAAATATTATTTATAGATCTCTCTCTTTTTCTTTCCTTTATATCCAGTACCGGCTGGGATCAAACAACCAATGATAACATTTTCTTTTAGACCTTCTAAGTAATCAATCTTTCCGCTAAGCGCTGCATCGATTAAAACTCTAGGTGTCTCTTGGAAAGAGGCAGCTGACAAGAAACTATCAGTGGTAAGTGAAGTCTTGGTAATACCTAATAATAATTTTTCAGCCTTAGCTTTGTTTTTAGAATCTTTATTAGCTTGATACAAAACCTCATCTTCAACTGTTTCTCCTGGCAATAAATCACTTTCTCCAGTTTCTTTAACTAAATAACGAGAGAACATTTGACGAGCAATGATTTCGATATGTTTATCATTTAAAGGTTGTCCCTGAGAAGAATATACATATTGAATTTCTTTAATAATATACTTTTGAGTCTCAAGTTGACCACGTAAACGATATAATTCTTTAAGATCAAAACTTCCTTCAGTCAAACGATCACCTGGTTTAACAGTATCTCCATCTTTAACCCAAATCATTAAACCTTTAGGGATAGTGAACTCTTGTACTTTATCAACTTCAGAAGCAACTGCAATAAACTTATCTGAAATTTTGATGCTACCACCAACCTCAGCCTTAACTGATCTACCAGCAATAGAATAAAGTTCAGTTCCCGTAATAATTTCTTCTCCTTCTTTAACTTTAATTTTTGGTTCTAAATCTTTCTTTCCATGTTTTTCACCAGATAACTTAATTTCATTTAATAATTCACGGAAATAATATTTTTTAGTATCTCTACCCTTATAAATAATCTTTAAGATTTTTTCTTGAGGATTATTTATCAAAATATCTTTTCCATCTTTATCCTTAATAGTCTTCTGACCAAATTCAACTTTAATTTTTCCTTCAACTTCAGACATTAAAGCCTTCTTCTTAGGAGTTCTGTTTTCAAAGATTTCTTCTACTCTAGGTAAACCTTGAGTGATATCTTCAGCACTAGCTACACCTCCAGTATGGAAAGTTCTCATAGTAAGCTGAGTTCCAGGTTCACCAATAGATTGAGCAGCAATAATACCAACAGTAGTTCCTAACTTAACTTCTTTGTTGTAAGCCAAGTCGACACCGTAACATTTAGCACAAATTCCTTTATGCATTTTACAGCTCAAAACTGAACGAATAGTAGCTGACTCAATATCCTTATCTCTATTCTTTTTAATAAATTCTTCAGTCATTAATTCTCCAGCACCAAGTAAAACTTTTCCTTTTTTATCAACTAAATCTTTAGCTAGATAACGACCAGAAATTTTACGGAAGAAATCATCATTTTCTTTTTCCACATCAACTCGGTTAATTAATAATCCTTCTTTGTCGCCACAATCATCTTCAGAAATAATAACATCTTGAGCTACATCAACTAATCTCCTAGTTAAGTAACCGGCGTTAGCAGTTCTAAGAGCGGTATCGGACAAACCTTTTCTGGTAGCATGAGTAGAAATAAAGTATTCTAATACTGAATATCCTTTCTTCAAGTTACCTTTAACTGGCAATTCAATAATTGCACCAGAAGGAGATGTTACCAAACCTTTCATACCAATAATCTGAACTGGCTGAGCCCAAGAACCACGAGCACCAGAATCAATCATAGAATAAACTGGTAAAGAATCTTTTAAGCCCGCCTTACAAATATCAGCAATTTTTTCTTTAGTATTAGTCCAAGTTTCAATAACCTTACTATATCTTTCACTATCAGTTAACAAACCTTCTTCAAATTGATCTTTAATTTGATCTACTTGTTTATTAGCTTCTTCAATTAATCTATCCTTTTCTGGTAATTCAGGTAAATCACCAAATCCCCAAGACAAACCACTGCGAGTAATAAAGTCAAAACTTAAATTTTTTAATTCATCAATAAATTTTACGGTTCTTTCTTCACCATAAATATTTAAACAATCTTTAATCAAGTTTTTTACTTTTCCTTTACCTAATACTTCATTAACAAATTTCAATTTTTCTGGAACAATTTTATTAAAAATAATACGACCAACAGTAGTAGTCACCATCTCCTTATTAATTCTTACCTTAATTACATCATGTAAAGAAATTAACTTATAGTCATAGGCTAGTAATGCTTCTTGCTCTTCAGAGAAATATCTAAACTTACTTGCTTCTTGGTCTTTGTCAATTGGATTTTCTAAAGTAATGTAATAAGCTCCCCAAACGATATCTTGGTTAGGAGTAACGATAGGATCACCAGTAGCTGGTTTAAGTAAGTTGTGTGATGAAAGCATAATATCACGAGCCTCAGCCACAGCTTCTTTAGTTAAAGGAACATGAACCGCCATTTGATCTCCATCAAAGTCCGCGTTAAAAGCAGTACAAACTAAAGGATGAATTTGAATAGCTTTTCCTTCAATCAAAATTGGTTTAAAAGCCTGAATACCTAAACGATGTAAGGTTGGAGCACGGTTTAATAACACGTAAGCTTCATCAATAATTTTTTGTAAAATATCCCAAACATCATCATTTCCAGCTTCAATATAACGAGAAGCACTTCTAACATTATGAACAATTTCTTTCTTAATTAATTCGGCAATGATAAACGGTTTAAATAATTCCAAAGCCATGATTTTTGGTAAACCACATTGATCTAAATTCAATTTAGGGTTAACCACGATAACACTACGACCAGAATAATCAACTCTTTTACCAAGTAAGTTTTGACGGAAACGACCTTGTTTTCCTTTCAAAGCATCAGCTAGAGATTTTAATTGTCTCTTCTGACCAGTTGAAGCAGTCACCATCTTACTATTACGAGCTGAGTTATCAATTAATGAATCAACCGCTTCTTGCAACATTCTTTTTTCGTTACGACAGATAACTTCAGGCGCATTTAATTCTAATAATTGTCTTAAACGATTATTACGATTAATTACGCGACGGTACAGGTCATTTAAATCAGAAGAAGCAAAACGTCCTCCATCCAAAGCTACCATCGGGCGAAGATCTGGTGGAATAACTGGAATAACATCTAAAATCATCCATTCGGGACGGATATGATTTTTATGCAAGTTCTTAAGTAATTTTAATCTCTTAATAATCTTATCTTTTTTAGTCTCAACCACGGTATCTAATTTTTCTTCCAACTTACTAATTGTCTTTTCTAAATTTATTCTTCGAAGTAAAGTTTGGATAGCTAAAGCACCAATTCCAGCTTCAAATAAATGACCAAATTTTAAACTTAAATTTTGATATTCTTGTTCAGAAAGAATTAATAAAGGACGAAGTTCTTTTAATTCTTTTTTTACACTCTCATAATCAGTATCTAATTTAGTAGTCTTCTCTTCCTTTTCTTTATGAGCCTCATCAACTTTTTCATTAACAACCTTAGAACCCTCTTCTTTAAACTCTTTCTTTATTTGATCAATTTTCTTTTGTGCTTCATCTTCGATGTTCTTTCTTTTGTTTTTGTATTCCTTTTTAATTATTTCTAAAGTTTCATTTTTTAATTTTTCATCAACATCGGTTACAATGAAATTTGCAAAATAAACAACTTTTTCCAAAGATTGGATACTCAAATTCAAAACTAAACCAACTTTAGAAGATAGTCCTTTTAAGAACCAAATATGAGAACAAGGAACTTGCAATTTAATATGGCCCATTCTTTCACGACGAACAACACTTCTGGTAACTTCTACGCCACACTTATCACAAACAACTCCTTTATATCTGATTTTTTTGTATTTACCACAAGAACATTCCCAATCCTTTACTGGACCAAAAATCTTTTCACAGAATAAACCGTCTTTTTCCGGCTTCTGTGTACGATAGTTGATGGTTTCAGGCTTTACCACTTCTCCTTTAGACCATGATAAAATATCATCAGGTGAAGCTAGACTCAGCTTGATAGCATCAAAATCGCTGGTTTTAATAGGATTTAACATATAAATTTATTTTAATTATTTATAAATATTTATTCGGCTATTTTTTCTTCTGGCAAAGAACCATCATAAATTTCTTTGTCAGCGTGATTTATCTTTTCTACACCTTTATCTATAATATCTTCTTCATCTTCAGTCTCTTCAACTGTTCCTCCAAGTAAATCAACATTTAAGCCTAATCCTTTCAACTCTCTAATTAAAACGTTAAAAGATTCTGGAACGTTTAATTTCTGAATCTCCTCACCTTTAATGATAGATTCGTAAGCTTTACTTCTTCCAGGAACATCATCAGATTTAATAGTTAAAATTTCCTGCAAAGTATGAGCAGCTCCGTAACCTTCCAAAGCCCAAACTTCCATTTCTCCAAATCTCTGACCACCAAATTGAGCTTTTCCTCCCAATGGTTGTTGAGTAATAAGTGAGTATGGACCAATGGATCTTTGGTGAATCTTGTCTTCAACCATATGGTTTAATTTCAAGACATATTTATAACCAACAGTAATTCTATTTTCATATTTTTCTCCAGTCTTTCCATTGTATAAAGAAACTTTTCCATCTTCTGGATAACCAGCCTTTTTCAATTCTTCTCTAATTTGATCTTCAGTAATACCATTTAAAGGAGGGGTAGCTACCTTATAACCTAATTTTTGAGCAGCTAGACCCATATGAGTTTCAAGTAACTGACCAAAGTTCATACGAGAAATAATACCCAAAGGAGATAAAATAATATCAATTGGAGTTCCATCTTCCATATATGGCATATCTTCAATTGGAACAACTTTAGAAATAACACCTTTATTACCATGACGACCTGACATCTTATCACCAACTTGAATCTTTCTTAAGTTAGCAATAGAAATCTGAACTGATTTCAAAACACCAGCTTCTAATTTATCACCATCTTCACGTGAGAAAATTTTAATATCAATAACCTTACCTTGTTCTCCGTGTTCTAAGTATAAAGAAGAATCACGAACATCCTTAGCTTTGTCACCAAAGATAGCTCGAAGTAATCTTTCTTCAGCACTTAATTTAGTTTCACCTTTTGGAGTAATTTTTCCAACTAGAATATCACCACTAGAAACCTCAGCTCCAATACGAATAATTCCATCTTCATCTAAGTTCTTTAATTTCTCTTCTGAGATATTTGGAATATCATTAGTAATTACTTCAGGACCTAGTTTTGTATCACGAACATCAATAGTATAATTTTCAATTTGGATAGAAGAATAAACATCCTCTTTGACTAATCTTTCAGAAATAATAACCGCATCTTCATAGTTATATCCTTCCCAAGTCATAAAGGCTACTAAAACATTTTTTCCTAAAGCTAATTCACCATTAGAAATAGCTGGACCGTCAGTTAAAGCTTGTCCTTTTTTAACTTTATCACCTACATTAACAATCGGTTTTTGGTTAATACAAGTTAAGAAGTTAGAACGTAAAAATTTAGTTAAAGTATATTTTTTTACTTTTCCTTTAGTGTTAGTAAACTCTAAATTTAAAGCGTCAACTTTAGTAATTTCTCCATCTTCTGGGGCAATAATAATATGACCTGAATCACGAGCGGCGATAGCTTCAATACCAGTTCCAACAATCGGTGCTTCCGTCTTAACTAAAGGCACAGCCTGACGTTGCATGTTTGTTCCCATAAGTGATCTCTGTCCATCATTGTGTTCCATAAATGGAATAAGTGAGGTGGCAATAGAAATAATTTGGTTAGGAGCTACACCAACAAAATCAATCTCTGAAACTTCAATGGTTTCCGGTTTTCCACCACGACGAGCTGGATATTTATCTACCATAAAAGAACCGTTGTTATCTACTGGAATAGTAGCATCGGCAATAACATATTTTTCTTCTTCAAAGGCATCAAGATAAACAATCTCGCTAGTAACCTTTGATCCTTTTTTATCTTTAATTACTTTTCTATAAGGAGCTTCTAAAAATCCGTAATGGTTCAAATGAGCGTAAGAAGCTAAGTGACCAACCAAACCAATGTTTGGACCTTCAGGAGTAGCAATCGGACAAATGCGTCCATAGTGAGTAGTGTGTACATCACGAACATCAAACCCAGCTCTTTCTCTAGTCAAACCTCCGGGACCCATAGCTGATAATCTTCGTTTGTGTTCTAATTCAGCTAGAGGATTAGTTTGATCCATGAATTGAGAAAGTTGAGAAGACATAAAGAATTCTCTAATAATTGCTATAACCGGACGAGCATTGATTAATTTGTTTGGGGAAATAGTATTAATATCAGCAATACTCATTTTATCCTTAATAATTCTTTCCATACGAGCTAAACCAACACGTAAACGATTCTGTACTAAACCACCAATAGCCCTGATACGACGATTACCTAGATGATCAATATCATCTTCTGGTTCTTTGGTAATATTTAATCTAATAACTTCTTTAACAATGTTAAGTAGATCTTCCTTACGTAAAATTCTAGTTTCTTTGTTAATAGGTAATTCTTCATCAAAACGACGATTTAATTTATATCTTCCAACTCTACCAAAATCATAACGATCAAAACGGAAGAACATGTTTTCAATCATTTGTTTTACGTTTTTGTCGTCAGCTAAATCTCCTGGACGAATACGACGATATACTTCTTGTAATCCATCAATTTGGTTTTTAGCTAAATCTTTTTTGATAGTAGCTTCAATATAAGTAGGTTCGTCTTCACTCTTAACTAAATCAACATCTTTAAATAATTTCTTTAATTCTTCATCAGTTTCGTAACCAAAAGCTCTAAGCAGTGAAGTAACTGCTACCTTTCTTTTTCTATCAATTCTAACCCAAATAACTTTATTAACATCAGTTTCAATTTCTAACCAAGCACCACGATTTGGGATAATTTTAGCTCCATAATATTTTTTTCCTCTGATATATTCAGCAGTAAACATTACACCAGCACTTCTAATTAACTGAGAAACAACAACTCTTTCAATACCATTAATGATAAAGGTTCCATTATCAGTCATTAAAGGAAAATCTCCTAAATAAACTTCTTGCGCTATTTCTTGAGCAGTTCTTTTGTTTTTTAAAATAGCTTTAATTCTAAGAGGAGCTTCGTAAGTAATATTTTTCTCACGGCTTTCAATTTCATTAAATTTAGGTTTATCCAAATAATAATCACCCAAGCTAAGCTCAAGCTCTCTGTTATTAAAATCAACTATTGGGGAAATTTCATCAAATAATTCCGCTAGACCTTCTTCTAAAAACCATTTATAAGAATCTTTTTGCAATTCTATTAAATCTGGTATCGGCATTGCTTCACGGAAGTTGGTGAAGTAACGACGCTCAGTATTTTTGATATTAGTTTTAAAATCGTTAGGCATAAAGTTGTGAAAACAAGACAACTTGTTTTATATGAATTAATTTATTAATGAATAAACAAAAATCCAGCAACAAAAAGACTCCAATACCTTTCAGGTTTGGTTGTTTAGCTGTTTAGAGTTTATCTAATATAAATATACACTTTTATTTATATTAAGACTAAAGTTTTATGCTCTTATATTATAATATTAAATTAAAATTGTCAATCCACAACTTATCCCGACCTTTTCCACAGCTATTTTTTATACTTATTAGCTAATATTAGCTAATTTGTTATAAATTTTAATATTCCCTATAGCTAAAGACTGGGGAAACGGCAAAAGTCTTTATTCCATTAATTTGATTTACTGTTATCAGTAATTTAGACTTAGACAAATCATAATTTAAAGCCTTACCAGAGTCAGAATTGACTCTTAATATCTTGCTTGAGTCTGCCTCGGATTTAAATTCCAAAGCTAGAAGAGAAATGAATTGGAGGTCTTCTTCGTTGAGTTTTTCTGAATTAAGCTCTTTAACCATAATTCCCTTAATTCGACTCAGGTTACTTTTCATTTCCTCTAACCCGATTTTAGTGCTACGCAACTCCTCACTAATTTTTAACAAATCAAACATTTTAGTTATCATGTTAATATTAGAAATTTGTTCGTTAATTAAATTTAAATTAGGTTCAATATAGTTATAATCAAATACTTCTTTATCTCCAGTAGCCAAAGAATAACTTTGATTCTTTTTATAAATACTTAACTTCTCTAATGGCAATTGCAAATTTACCCAAGCTCCGACAGCTGTATTTAATTCTTTGGTTTTCCAATCAGAGCTTCTAGAAAAAGCTGGTTGTTTATTTTTATCAGATTGTAAATACTCTTTAATTAAATTTAAAGTCTTCCAATAATTATTATAGTGCCAGATTTTTTCAAACTTATTAACCTGAGCGGTAAGAAAATACAAAGCTTCATTATATCCTTGATAATTAGAATTTTCTGAATAGTAAGCATTTCCTAACAAACTTCTTTCATTAACTAAAGCTACAATATCTAAAGAAAAACCGTTACAACGCACTGTTTTTCCGCTATTTTTATCAGCACAAGCTGTTACATTATTTTTTGATATTTTATCACCATTATATAGAGAAACATTAGGGGAAGAAAGTTCTTGCAAAATATAATCATTAGGCCAATACCAATCAGTTAACATTCGAACACCAATATTTTTTCTTTCTTTGATATCACTGCGTGAAAAAGAGCCTTCGATACCTAAAAAATTATATTCTAAAATTTTTTCTCTAAACTTTTTTAAATTATTAACTGATTCTGAATTACTATCAGAAAATATTTCTTCAATTTTATAATCTTCACCAAAAGTATTTTTTAAAGCATCACGATAATGAACATAAGTTAACTCTCCGCGAAGACCTTTAAAGAAAGCTAGCGTTTTATAAATACGAGCCCATTTATTTTTTAATTCATAACTATCAAAAATATCTTTAGCAATAAAAGAAGAAGTGATCATGCTAACTCGCCAATCATCAAAATCTAGTTCACAATCAGGGCAGTCATTTTTATCTTGATAGTATAGAGGAAATTCTGACGATAACCATTTAGTACTTAAATAAAAATTATTTAATTTAGCATTACCTTTGTATTCCTCTGGCACTAAAAAAGATCGATAATCTCTTTGGTATAAAAGCACCGGAGACTTAGCTGATTGGTTCATGGTTTTTATTAACTGTACTTCTTTCTCTACATCAACTTTTAAATAATCAGGTAAAGAAAAAGCATAATTTTCAGCCTCATAGGGTGTAAACATCGCTTTATTGGAAATATTATTACTCTTATCAATTTGAGCAGTCTCTGGCTCTAAAAGCTCCAACGAGGTAGCAAAATAAGCTGCGGCCAACCTTTGGGCTTCTAAAACTCTATCGTTAACCTGCCCTTTCTCTCTTAAACTACTTTCATATCTAGTTTTAGCTGTCTCATATAAGAATCTATTGATCTCCCACAGGTTAGAATAAAAAACATTTTCTTCAACATCTTTAAAAACGCTCTTTAAAGTTTGTTGATAATAGTAGATTAAAAAATCAGAACTAATTAATAAGGGAATTTCTTTATTATTTAATTCGTCGTAGATGTTATAAAAATTGTTAGAAGAAAAGGGATTATCAATTACAGCAAAACCGTTCTTGTTTAAAGAATTTAGAGAATTATCTAAATTAATTTTACGAGAAACATCATAATAATTAACCACATCTGTTTTAACATTAATTGGTAATTGATAATCAGAATTATTTAAAGATAAGTTATCATTTATTTTTTCATAAAAATCTAAAAAGGAAATATATTCAATTAATTCATTGCTACTTTCACCAGCAAAACTTACACCAATTTTAGTATCACTAGTTGGTAATCCTCCGATCAAACGAGAGGAGTCTATCAGACCTTCAATATCAGCGTTTTTATTCTCTTCCAATTGACCAATTTTATTTTCTTCTTGCGCCTGATTATTAGTTTCACTTTTTCGACTAAAGACAACAAAAATAACTACAAAAAATAGTACTAAGAAAATAAGTAAGCCAATTAAAATTCTTTTTGTAGTTTTGTCCATCTTATTTTATATATTTACTTTTATTAGCTAAATGTTCTTGATAGGTTTTGCTAAAAATAGTTTCACCAGTCTCGGAAGCAGTTAAAAAATAATTGTAATCAGTATGCTCTGGATAAATAGCTGCTTCAATAGCTTTTATACCAGGGTTAGCAATTGGACCGATTGGCAGACCACGGTTGATATAAGTATTATATGGGGAATCAATTCTGGTATCTTCATAACTATACTGGGCTTTATTGACTCCTAAAATATAAGCTAAAGTGGCGCATGACTCCAGTGCTTGCCCATTATCAATTCTATCCCAGAAAATACCAGAAACTATTTTCATATCCTTAGTACTACGTACTTCTTTTTCAATAATGGAGGCCATGGTAATAATTTCAGAGATTGTTTTTCCTTGTTTTTCTATATCGCTTCTCATTTGATCACTTAATTTATTATCAAAATTAGATAACATCTTTAAAACTACCTCTTCTCCAGTAATATCAGTATAGAAACGATAGGTATCAGGGAATAAATAACCTTCTAAATCTAAACCTTTAGGCTTGTCTTTCAAAAAAGAAAACTTATCCGAATAATTCTTGGTAGTAGCTTTCATAAAATCAGAAACATCTTCTAAGCTACTACTAGCTAAAGCTTCATTATAATTTTTTAAATTCCAGCCCTCAATAAAAGTTATCTTTACTTCTTCTTTTAAAAATATTGGTTTAGTTAGCTCAGCCACAATTTCTTTAATATCCATTTTAGAGCTTAAAGTATATTCTCCACTGCGAAAAGATCCTTGGCGACCAGACAAAACTGAATACACTTTAAAATATGTTTTAGAGTGAATTAATCCAGCACCTTTTAAACCTCGAGCAATAGTGCTAAGTCCTTGGCCATTTTCGATAACAAATTGTTTTTCTACCCCATTATTATCAGTTCGATTAATAGAGCGATTATACGAAAAAATCAACACTAAAAATACGGCTATCAATATAAAAATGAGAGTTTTAAATATTTTCATCTGATTATTTTTTTTCTTTATGTTTGTTAGCATTGGCTATTAAGGTTGAACTAGCTCGAATCTTTTTTCCTAAACCATCAACCATCTTTATATTTAACTTTTGGCAAATATCAAATTCTGGGACATCGTTTAAACTTTTTCTATCACCACCATTAGCAAAAATATCTGGTTTAACTTTAGCTAAAGATTTACAAACAGTTTTGTCATTATCAATTGACAAAAATACTTCATCAACATCTCGCAAAGCCTTAACTATCTTTATTCTATCGGCTTGAGTCATAAAGGGAAAACTTCCTTTCAGTTTTACCTGTTTATCATTATTAACTATAGCTACCAAATAATCTCCCAATTTCTTAGATTTTTCAATCATTTCTAAGTGACCAACATGGAGAGGGTTAAAATAACCGCTAACAGCCACCACCACTTTCTTTTTTTTCTTGTTAGTTTCAACTTTTTTCATATTATTTAAACTTAATTTTATTATTTTTTATTATAACATATTTTTGAGAAAATTAAAAAAATATTTTAAAAATATCTGCCACACAAAAAGATGTCTGTCAATATAGCTTTTTTTTATAATATATATTATTATATCTCTGTAATCATGGTCCGATGGTGAAGCGGTTCAACACTACAGTTTGCAAAACTGTCA
>CAYTEZ010000002.1:45756-53717 GCA_964437025.1 uncultured Gammaproteobacteria bacterium | reverse complement strand
GCCATTAATTAAAACTGTGGATTAACTGTTTACAACTTGTTGATAATTTAGGAGGTAAAAAATAGAAAAAAATAAATAAAAAGCTTTAGTTGTGCATAACTAAAGCTTTTTTTGTATTTTATCTAATAATGGCCTGTTTTTACTATATTTTTATTAGTTAAAAGTGTTGACTCAGGGGGAAAAGTGGTGTATAATTATAGTTGTAAGGGGAAAAGTGGGGAACTAATAAATTAACTAATTTTTTATTATTCTTCTTTTTTTAAAAAACTTATGTTTATCGGAGAATACAATCATAATTTAGATGACAAAGGACGTTTGGCCATTCCAGCTAAATTCCGAGCCATTCTAAAAAAAGGTGGAGTAGTTACTAAAGGTTTAGATAACTGTTTGTTTTTGTATAACAAAGAACAATGGGAAAAAATAGCTCAGAAATTATCAACTCTTCCTATTAGCCAAGCTAAAGCTCGAGCTTTTTCTCGTCACCTACTTGCTGGAGCTATGGATTTAGAATTTGATAGTCAGGGAAGAGTAACTCTACCAGAATACTTGAGAGATTTTGCTGGTTTGAAAAAAAGCGTTATCGTTACTGGTTTGTATAATCATTTAGAAATTTGGGATAAAGAAAGTTGGGATAATTATAAAAAGGAATCAGAAAAGAATAGTAGTATTATCGCTGAAGAATTAGGCGATTTGGGAATTTAATTTTAAACTATGCCGGAATATTTTCATATCCCAGTAATGTTAAATGAAGTATTAGATTTTTTAAATATAAAAAAAGGTGGAAAATATTTTGATGGTACTTTGGGTGGAGGTTCTTATACCAAAGCTATCAGTCAAAAGATTGGATCTTTTGGAAAGGTGGTTTCAACCGATCTAGATCCAATAGCTATAAATAATTTTTTAAAAGATGCCCCTAGAAATACCATTGTTATTAACGACAATTTTGCCAACTTGCAAGATCATGTTGGTGGAGATGTCCCTGAAAAGTTTGACGGAATGGTTTTGGATTTAGGATTATCATCAGCCCAACTAGATGATCCAGAAAGAGGTTTCTCTTTCCGCTATGACGGAGATCTAGACATGGCCTTTGGTCCTAAATCAGACAGTGATACATATTTTATCGTTAATAGTTATAATGTCACTAATTTAGAAAGAGTTATTAAAGAATATGGAGAAGAATCCTGGGCCAAGAAGATAGCCCAAAACATTTTCAACTATCGTCGCAAGAATAAAATTAAGACCGCAGCTGAACTAGCAGAAATTGTTGCTTCATCTATTCCAAAGAAATTTTGGTCTAAGAAAATCCATCCAGCTACCAAAACTTTTCAAGCTTTGCGAATGGAGACTAATAAGGAGTTAGATAATTTACAAAAATTCCTTTCCTTCTCATTAGAAATGCTTAATCCCGGAGGACGTCTAGTAATAGTTTCTTTTCACAGTTTAGAAGATCGTTTAGTAAAGAACTTTTTCCGTAATCTGAGTCGAGCTGAAGATTCACCTATTAAATTGTTGACACCCAAGCCTTTAATACCGGGAGAAAAAGAATTAGGTGAAAATCATCGTAGTCGTAGTGCCAAATTGAGGGCCATAGAAAAAAAATAATTTAAAATAATTTAATTATAAAAGATATGTCAATCAATGAAGTCCCTAAAAAAAATAGAGCTTGGAAAGCAGTTAACCTTTGTTTAGTAGTTTTAGTTTTGGTTAGCGGTATGTATTTTTTAAAGAGCATTGATGACTTGATGATGAAAAGTGTAGAACTAGATCAATTAAAGAGTGACTTAAAAGTTATTCAAAATGAAAATAAAGACATGGAAGAGCAAAAACATTATTTAGAATCTTATGAAAATATTAGTTCTCGTTTAAATGAACTACAAATGGTAAAAGTATCAAATATTGATTATGTAAATGTTACCGAAGATTCTTTGGCTAAGAAATAAAAAAATGAATCAGAGATTTGCAAAAAAAGAAGAAGAACCTAAGTTTAATAATAATCGTCTTAATCTGCTATTGGCGATTATTTTTTTGTTTTTTTTGGCTATCATTTTTAAATTATATAACATTCAAATAGTTAATAATGAAAAGTATTTAGCTAAGGCTGAAAAACAGCACAAGATTTATAGTGAGTTAAAATCTCAACGAGGAAAGATTTATGTTCGAAGTGGGAATAATGAGCTTTACCCACTAGCTTCTAATAAAGACTTTGCCGTTATTTATGTTAACCCCAAAGCTTTAAGCGATGAGCAAAGGACTAAAATTTTAGACACTACTTTTAATGCTTTTCATAGAGTAGCTGTAGAGAAGGAAGTAGATGATCTTTTAAGTAAAGAAGACCAAGATTTATTAGATAATGAATTAAAGTATATTGATTCTTTAAATCTATCCGGTGAAGAATGCCAAGCTAAAAAAGATGAGACTAAAAACCGTTATCAATCTTTAGCTACAAACCCAGAATGGTCTAAATTTAAAGAGGAAAAGAGAAAATTAGAGATTGAGCAACGTCGACAAGATATTGTTAACGATTATTTACAAAAAATTAATGTGTCTGATAAATATTCTCGAGTTTTAAAAAGAAAGTTGGACAAAGAAGAATTACTTAAATTTTATTTTGAATATTTTAAAGATACCTTTTCACTTAGTACTAGTACAGATATAACTTTAAAAAATGGGAAAATAACTTTAGCTGATGGACGAGATATTAGTTCGGAAATCTGGGGTTTAAATTATGAATGGGAATCACTTCGGTATTATCCAGAAAAAAATATCTTTTCTAATCTAACCGGATTTTCTAATTTAGATAATGTTGGCAGTTATGGTTTAGAAGGTTATTTTAATAAAGAATTAAGTGGTGAAGATGGTTATTTATTGGGGGATAAGGGAAGTTATCAAGGAAGAAAAATAATTATTGATAAAGAGGAATATTTAGCCCCAATTGATGGAAAAAATTTAGTTTTAACTATTGATTATGCTGTTCAATTATTTGTTTGTCAAAAACTACAGGAAGCTCAAGGTAAGCATAAATTTACTAGTGGTAGTGCTGTGGTAATGGATCCTAAGACTGGAAAAATAATTGCTATGTGTTTGTGGCCGGGTTTTGATGCTAATAATTATTCTGAGGTGGAAGATCCGTCTTTATTTGATAATGAAATGATATCACACCAATATGAGCCAGGTTCAGTTTTTAAAACTATTACTATGGCTATATCAATTGATCAAGGAAAAATTACTCCTAATACTACTTATGAAGATAAGGGTCAGGTTATGATTAAAGGTTGGTCTAAGCCAATTAGTAATTCTGATTTTAGTTCTAAGGGTGGACACGGTACAGTTGATATGAGCTATGTTTTAGAAAATTCTTTAAACACTGGAGCTATTTTTGCGGCTAATAAAGTGGGGCCACAAGTTTATGCTGATTATTTAAAAAAGTTTGGTTTTGGACAAAAAACTAATATCGATTTAACTTCAGAAGTTTCGGGTAATATTGAAAACTTATTAAAAGACAAAGTTAAGGATATTGATTTTGCCACTGCTTCTTTTGGTCAGGGTATTGCTGTTACTCCAATTCAAATGATTGCTTCTTATGCGGCTTTAGCTAATAAAGGGGTTTTAATGAAACCATATATTGTAGATGAAATTATTGATAACGAAAATAATGTTATTTCTAAAACCCAGCCCCAAGAAGTTAGACGAGTAGTGTCTGAGCAAACAGCTGAAACAGTTTCAGCTATGTTGGTTAATGTAGTGGAGCATGGTCATGCTAAAAAATCGCAGGTAGCTGGTTATTATGTTGGTGGTAAAACTGGTACAGCTCAGATTCCTTCTCCTCGAGGTGGCTATTTGGAAAATCAATATATTCACAATTTTGTGGGTTATGCCCCGATAAGTGATCCTAAATTTGTACTTTTAGTGAAATTTGACAATCCTAAAACTTCTATCTATGCTGAAGGGACAGTAGTGCCAGTTTTTGGCGAAATTGTAGATTTCTTGTTAAAATATTATCAGGTTCCTAAAGAGAGATAATTTATATTACGTATATGAAAAAAATCGTTATGAAGTTCCTAGCCACTTTAGCTAGGTTGATTATAAAGAAGTACCAACCTAAGGTTATTGGTATAACTGGTAGCGTTGGAAAAACTAGTACTAAAGAAATGTTAAGCAATGTACTAGCCAATAAGTTTAGAGTTCGTTCTAGTATCAAAAACTATAATAATGAATTTGGCTTGCCCTTAACTATCATTGGGCTAGAATCACCAGGAAAGAATATTTTTGGTTGGTTAAATATCTTTTTTAAAGCTGAAAAATTATTATTATTTAAAGATGCTTCTTATCCAGAAGTTTTAGTTTTAGAAATGGGTATCGATCGGGAAGGTGATATGGATTATCTATTATCAATCGTTCGACCTGATATTGGAGTACTGACCAACATTTCTCATTCGCATATCGAATATTTAGGTAGCTTAGAGAAAATAAAGAAAGAAAAAACTAAATTACTTCATGGTCTTAAAAAAGATGGTATTGCTATTTTTAATTTTGATAATAAATATCTAAAAGATTTAAAGAAAGAAATAAAGAGCAGAAGTTATTCTTATGGTTTAGATGCTGGAGCTGATTTTTTAGCTAAAGATATTAATTTTAATGCTCCAACAGATTTTTCCATCACTGATGATTATGGAATAAATTTTAAACTACAACAAGGTGGATCTGTTCTTCCGGTATATTTACCTCAAGCTGTTAGTTTACCTCAGGTTTATTCAGCTTTGGTTTCTTTAACTGTCGCTTATTCTTTGGGTATGAATTTGATAGAGATAACTTCATATTTAAAGAAGGTTAAAAGTTTACCAGGAAGAATGAATATTATTCCTGGTATTAAAAAATCAACCATTATTGACGATACCTATAATGCTTCACCGGAATCAACTATTAGTGCTTTAAACTCAATTAGTCATATTAAACTTCAAACCGGAGCTCGTAAAATAGCTGTTTTGGGAGATATGTTAGAGTTGGGCCATTACAGTGAAGAAGGGCATCGTTTGGTGGGAGAAAAAGCTGTAGAGACTGGTATTGAAGTTTTATTCCTTATTGGTGAAAGAGCTCGTGATATTTCTCGTGGTGCTGTCGCTAAAGGATTTCCAGAAGATAATGTTTTCTGCTTTTCTAAAATAGAGGATTCTTTAGAATTATTAAAAGAGAGAATTAATTTAGGCGATTTAATATTGGTTAAGGCTTCACAAGGTGGCCGATTAGAAAAAGTAGTTAAGGAGATCATGGCTGAACCAAATAAAGCCTCTGAATTATTAGTTCGTCAAGGAAAAGGTTGGGAATAAAAGTATGGAGTATAATTTTGAAAAAAAATTAAATGAACTGAAAGAAAGAGTTGATTATATCAAAGAGGTTTTACATTTTTCGGAAAAAGAGGGAAAGTACCAGGAGCTAAATAATTTAATGTCACAAAGTGATTTTTGGAATGATCAAGAAAGAGCTGTTAAAATTTCACAAAGTGCTGAAAGTTTGAAATCGGAAATAGAAATGTTTCTTTTTTTTGCTAAAGAAATTGAGGAATTACAAGATTTACTTTCTTTGCATAAAGAATATCAAGACTCAAGTGCGGAAACAGAAATTGAACATAGGTTTTTAGCTTTAGAAAAAAAGTTTTCAGAGTTAGAATTTTTGTTATTGTTTTCTGATCCGTATGATCATGGTAATACTATTATTTCTATTCATGCTGGTAGCGGTGGAGTTGATGCTTGTGATTGGGCTCAGATGTTGGAACGAATGTACTTACGTTTTGCCGAAAAGAAAGGTTTTAAGGTGGAGGTTTTAGATAGAATAGTGGCTAATGAGGCGGGAATCAAGACTTCCGTTTTAAAAATTATTGGTCCTTACGCTTATGGTTATTTTAGAGGTGAAAACGGGGTGCATCGTTTGGTCCGAATTTCTCCTTTTGATGCTGAGAAGATGCGTCATACCTCTTTTGCTGGGGTTGAGGTGGTACCAGAAATTGAAGATAACGATATTGAATTATTAGACAAAGATTTAAGAATTGATGTTTATAAATCTTCTGGTCCAGGTGGTCAAAGTGTTAATACCACCGATTCAGCAGTTCGAATAGTCCATATTCCAAGTGGTATTAGTGTTTCTTGCCAGAGTGAGAGATCACAGCATCAAAATAAAGAAAGAGCTTTAGAGATTTTGCGAGGTAAATTATATCAATTAAAGAAAGAAGGTTTAGATATCTCTATTAAAGAAATTAAAGGTAGCGCTGGGCAGGGAACTTGGGGCAAACAAATTCGTTCCTATGTTTTTCAACCTTACCAAATGGTGAAAGATCATCGGAGTGATTTTTCTGTAACTGATATTTCTGATGTTATGGATGGCAACCTAACTTCTTTTGTGGAAGAGTATCTTAAATACTGTTTGAAGCTTAAAATAGAAAAAGAATAATTTAAGTTTAGTTTAAAGTGTTTGTGCTATGATGTCGATATTATTATCGATATTTTTTTATGTCTAAAAATAATTTTTGGATTATTACAGCACTGTTTTTTGTTTTTGGTATTTTATTGTCTTTTTATTTTCCTCTTTTTTCTAATTTGCCAATTATTATTTATTTTATTTTTTCTTTAATCTTTTTTCTTTTTTTCTTAGGCAAAAAGAAAATATTATTTTTGTTAATTTCTTTTTTTCTTTTGGGTTTATGGCGTTATCAATTAGTAATTAATTATGATCGTTTGCAATATATTGAAAACTATTTGACGCAGGAGTTTACAATTAAAGGAGTGGTTTCTAGCCAAGTAGAGCTTAAAGAAAATCGACAGAAGATAGAATTAAAGATTAAATCGGGGCGTGATTTAGCGGGGCAAGATTTTTTTCTAAAGGGGAAAATATTGGTTTATACTTCAGCTTTCCCGGTTTATACTTATGGTGATATTTTAGAAATTAAAGGAGAGTATGTAGCTCCAACTATTTGGGGTGATTTTAATTATCCGTTGTATTTAAAAAGATTTGGTATTAGCGCACTATCCTATTATCCTAAAATTTACAAAGTGGGAGAGATATCTGGTTTTAATTTTTCTTTTATTAAAAAGAAAATTTATGCTTTACAAAAAAAATTGTTAAAAGAAATTGAGGCTAATCTTAGTTGGCAAGGAGCGGCAATTGCTCGGGCTATGTTTTTGGGAGATAAGGCTTTTTTAGATGAGGAGATGAAAAATGATTTTTCTCGTTCTGGTCTTAGCCATGTTATTGCTATCTCAGGTATGCATATTAGCTTGCTCGGTTCAATCTTTTTGGAAATTTTATTAGCTTTAGGTGTTTCCCGCAAGAAATCTTTTTATTTTTGTGTTATTTTTTTAACTTTTTATTTAATACTAATTGGGGCCCCAGCTTCAGCAGTCCGAGCCTCAATTATGGGGTTTTGGTCACTACTAGCTATATATTTAGGTCGGCCAGGAAATATTGTACGAGCTTTAATTATTTCTGGCGGAATTATGATTTTAATTAATCCTTTATTACTCATAGCTGATGTTGGTTTTCAATTATCTTTTTTGGCGGTTTTGGCGATTGTTTTTATACATCCCGGGCTTAAAGAGTTTTTACAAAGAAAAGTTTGGCGTAAAAAAATGGGTGAGGGGATAATTGATATATTAAGCATTACTATCTCGGTACAAATTTTGTCAGCTCCAATTTTGATAAGCAATTTTAATCAGATTTCTTTAGTAGCGCCTCTTAGCAATTTGCTCATTTTGTTTTTATTAACACCAATGATGATTCTTTTTCTGCTTTCTTTATCTTGTAGTTTTATTTTTCCGCCACTGGCCCCGATTCTTTATTTCTTTTTTGATGTTCTTATTTCTTATTTTTTGTTTATTGGTCGAATTAGTGGTGCTTGGTCCTTTTCAATTCTAAATATTTATTCTTGGTCTAAGATTCTTTCTTTAATTTATTATTCTGTAATTATTATTTTT
>CAYTEZ010000002.1:13874-45656 GCA_964437025.1 uncultured Gammaproteobacteria bacterium | reverse complement strand
TTGCAGTTTATTTAGCTTCGTTTTTTTTCATAGTTCTAAGACAGGAAGTACAAACCTTAGCTTTAATTCCCATAACATTCTTAGTTTGAAGATTGATGCCTTGTCTCTTTAAAGTTTTGATATTAGAGTGAGATCGGCTAGCACCTTTAGTTGAGCTTCTTCCGCAAACGTCACATTTCTTTCCCATAGTATTGATATTAATTAATTTTTATATAAATATTTGACAAAATTCATTGTAGCATAAATTGAAAAATAATCAAGTGTTTTGCCAAAGGGTGATAAATTTGTTATAATTAAACAAGAAACTGTTTAAAGTTTTTTATTTTTATTATTTTATGATTATTAGTATTTTTTCGATTATTATTTTAATATTTTCCGTTATTGTGCACGAATATGGTCATGCTTTTATGGCTAATAGGCTAGGGGACAGTACAGCTAAAGATATGGGGCGTTTGACTCTTAATCCCATTCCCCATATTGATTTGTTTGGTTCTATACTTTTGCCTTTATTTTTTGTTTTATCAGGTTTAAACTTTATGATTGCTTGGGCTAAACCGGTTCCTTATAATCCTAATAATATTTTAGACAAGAAATATGGCGATTTAAAGGTTTCTTTGGCTGGTCCTGGAGCTAATCTAGTTTTAGCGGTTTTCTTTGGTCTAGTGGCCCGTTTTTTGCCTTTAGCTGGAGCTTTAAAGTCAAGTTTACTCATATCATTCTTGCAAGGTGATTTTTCCTATATTTCAACCTATATTTCAGGTGAAGTAATTTCTTCAATTTTTATTTTAGCTATAATGTTTTGTTTTTTTAATTTACTTTTAGCTATTTTTAATTTAATTCCAATACCACCTTTAGATGGCTCAAAAGTTATTGCTAATTTTTTACCAGAAAGATTAAAGTATAAATTATTTGCCGTGGAGCGTTATGGTTTGTTTATTGTTTTAATTTTTGTAGCTTTAGGTTTTTTTCAATTATTATTTTATCCAATATTATTCTCTTTGTCTCTTTTGACAGGAATCTATTAATCTAAAAAATATGTATGCAACAACTCATTTAGCCTTGGGGTTAGTAATAGGGAAATTAACCGGAGATTATCAGGCTGCTTTGGTCGGTTCTTTAATTATGGATATTGATCATTTGGCGCCGGCGATTAAAGAGAAAAGATTGTTTAATCTTAAGGAATTTTGGCGTCGTTCTAAGAGTTCAAATGATTCCGCTCGAAGTTTTATGCATGGTCTTTTACCTTGGTTTTTATTTTCAGCTATTGTTTGTTTTTTTGATTTAAGGTTTGGAATTATCTTTTCCATAGCCTATTTTGGCCATTTATTACTGGATACTTTAGATGATTCACCTTTTTATCCTTTTTTTCCGAATAAAAAGATTAATATTAAGGGATTTATACCGTATTACTCAGGGGAAGAGCTAGTTTTCAGTATAGCTTTGTTTTGTGCGTACTTTTTTATTTAGTTTAAATAACAGCTATTGACTTATTTTTGTTATTTTGTTAAATTTGTAGGTATTAAAGATCTGAATAAGAGCTTTGTATTTTTTTAGTCATTTTTATAATTTTAATTTATACTATGCCAACAATTAATCAGTTAGTTAGAAAGGGTCGTAAACCAGCTAGTAAAAGAAAGAAAAATCTAGCTTTAAGAACTAGTTTGGACTCCCTTCATCGTAAAAAAAAGGTAACTAAGGCCGGAGCTCCTTTTAAACAAGGGGTGTGTCTTAAGGTTACCACTATGACACCTAAAAAACCGAACTCCGCTTTACGTAAAATTGCTCGTGTTCGTTTATCAAATGGTATGGAGGTTACTTCTTACATTCCAGGTATGGGTCATAACTTACAAGAACACTCTATCGTTTTACTAAAAGGTGGAAAGACCAAAGATTTACCGGGTGTTAGATATAAGGTAGTTCGTGGTGTTTATGATGCTCAAGGAGTTGATAAACGTCGTCAAGGAAGAAGTTGTTATGGTGCAAAAAGACCAAAAGCTTAATCGTTAATAATTTAAATATATTAATTAGATTGCTATAGCTGGCAATTTGTAAAAACTATGAGAGGTAAACAAGCTCCCAAAAGAGATATTCAAAGTGATGTAAAATATGGTGATAAAAGTATCGCTAAATTTATCAATTACTTAATGGTTGATGGAAAAAGAACCGTAGCTCAAACAATAGCTTACGATGCTTTTGATATTATCAGACAAGAGACAAAACATGACCCCCGTCATATTTTCAACAAAGCCCTAAAGAGAGTTTCTCCTTTACTTGAAGTTAGAGGTAAAAGAGTTGGTGGTGCTAACTACCAAGTTCCTTTTCAAGTTAGAGGTGAACGTCGTTTTTATTTAGGTTGTCAGTGGATTATTAAAGCTGCTAAAGATAGAAAGGGCAGATCAATGGCTGAAAAATTATCAGCTGAGATTTTAGATGCTTCCAATGGTGAAGGTGCAGCTGTTAGAAAGAGAGAAACAGTTCATAAGATGGCTGAATCTAACAAAGCTTTTGCTCATTTTTCAAGATAATTATAATAAAAAAATAACATTATGTCGCAAGATTATACGCTAGATAAATTTCGCAATATCGGTATTATGGCTCACATTGATGCCGGTAAAACAACTTTTACCGAACGTGTTTTGTTTTACACTGGTAAAAAGCATAAGATTGGGGAAACTCATGATGGTGCTGCTGATATGGACTGGATGGAACAAGAAAAAGAGCGTGGTATTACTATTACTTCAGCTGCTACTACTTGTTTCTGGAAGGATAATAAAATTAATATTATTGATACCCCAGGACACGTTGACTTTACTGTAGAGGTAGAACGTTCACTTCGTGTTTTAGATGGTGCTATTGCTGTTTTTGACGCTTCTCAAGGTGTAGAACCTCAATCTGAAACTGTATGGCGTCAAGCTGATAAATACAATGTTCCAAGAATTTGTTTTATTAATAAAATGGATAAAACTGGAGCTGATTTTTACATGAGTTTAGAGTCAATTAAAAAACGTTTGAATCCTAAGGCTGTTGCTTATCAACTTCCACTTGGAGCTGAAGATACTTTTTCTGGTGTAGTTGATATTTTAACTAAGAAAGCCTATAAGTTTGAAGGAAGTTTTGGTGAAAAAATTACTGAAGTTGAAATACCAGCGGATTTAAAAGAAAAATTAGATAAGTATTATGGTGAATTAGTTGAAAGAATTGCTGAGTTTGATGATTCTTTAACCGAAAAATATTTAAATGGAGAAGAAATTTCTTTAGCTGAATTAAAGAGTGCTATGAGAAAAGGTGTTATCGCTAACGGTATCTATCCAGTTATGTGTGGAACTGCTTTACAAAATATTGGAGTTCAATTAGCTTTGGATGCTGTTTGTGAATACTTACCATCTCCACTTGATGTTCCTCAAATTGAAGCTACTGATGTTGATGATGAAACAAAAAAGATTGTTATCAAAGCTGATGAGAAAGAACCATTTACTGGCTTAGCTTTCAAAATCGCTACTGATCCATTTGTTGGAAAACTTTGTTTCGTTCGTGTATACAGCGGAGTTTTAGCTTCTGGTTCATATATTATTAACTCATCTACTGGTAATAAAGAAAGAATTGGTCGTTTAGTTCGTATGCACGCTAATCACCGTGAAGAAATTAAAGAAATTAAAGCTGGTGATATTGCTGCTGTTATTGGATTAAAAGATACTACTACTGGTAATACTTTGTGTGATGAAAAGAATCCAGTATTACTTGAGTCTATTACTTTCCCAGAACCAGTTATCAAGATTGCAGTTGAACCAAAAACTAAAGCTGACCAAGAAAAAATGGGTATTGCTTTAAATAGATTAGCTGAAGAAGATCCAACTTTCAGAGTTGAAAGTGATGAAGAAACAGGACAAGTATTAATTTCTGGTATGGGTGAACTTCACTTAGATATTATCGTTGATCGTATGAGAAGAGAATTTGGGGTTGAAGCTAATGTTGGTAACCCTCAAGTTTCATATCGTGAAACTATCCGTCAAAAATCAGAAGCTGAACATAAATATGCTAAACAATCTGGTGGACGTGGACAATATGGACATTGTTATTTACGTGTTGAACCACAAGAACCAGGAAAGGGTTATGAGTTTGCTGATGAAGTTAAAGGTGGTGCTATCCCAAGAGAATATATTCCAGCTATTGAAAAAGGTGTTAAGGAAGCTATGCAAAGTGGTGTTTCAGCTGGTTATCCAGTGGTTGATGTCAAAGTTACCGTTTATGATGGATCATACCACGAAGTTGATTCATCTGAAATCGCCTTTAAAATGGCAGCTATCTTTGCTTTTAAAGAAGCTTGTCAAAAAGGAAGCCCAATATTATTAGAACCAGTTATGAAAGTTGAAGTAACTACTCCAGAAGAATATATGGGAAATATTATTGGTGACTTAAATGCTAAGAGAGGTCAAATTGAAGAAATGACTGAAAGAGGTAATGCTAAAGTTGTTTTAGCTAAAGTTCCTCTAGCTGAAATGTTTGGTTATGCTACTTCACTTCGTTCTATGAGTCAAGGACGTGCTAACTACGTAATGGAATTCTCACACTATAATGAAGTACCAAGAAATATTTTAGAACAAATTAAAGAAAAGGCTGGAAAATAATTTACAAAGATATATAGATATAAAAAGACAAACCTACCAAGGTTTGTTTTTTTATGTTATAATTATATTACTTATAACTAAATAATTTTTGTATGAAAAAAAAATCAGCTTTTACCTTAATAGAGTTGATTGTTGTTATATCTATTATTGCTCTAATTAGTACCGTTACCTTTATTAGTCTTTCTGGTTCCAAACAGAAAGAAAGAGATGCTAAAAAAATATCTGATGTTTTGCAATTACAAACAGCGCTAGAAAATTACAAAAGAGCTGAGGGTGTTTATCCTAGCACTA
This sequence comes from uncultured Gammaproteobacteria bacterium, assembly GCA_964437025.1. GTDB lineage: Bacteria > Patescibacteriota > Patescibacteriia > Patescibacteriales > UBA12465. The sequence goes on along the minus strand of CAYTEZ010000002.1, from coordinate 40,740 downwards.
TAACTTTAGGCCAGCCCTTAGTTGGTTCAACGACTGGCATAACTTTTCTTTCCAGGGTTCCTGAGGCACCAATTGGAGAAAACTGTGGAGTTGATCAATATTTATATTCTTATTCTACCACCACCAAAGAATATTCTTTGTCTTTTTGTTTAGCTAATAAGTTAGAAGATTATGAGCCGGGTGTTTATGCGGCTTCACCCAAGGGTATAAAAGCTTGGGTTTGTGGTGATGTTTTGGTTGACTCTAGAGACGGGCAAGAATATTCAACTGCTCAAATTGGAACTCAATGTTGGATGACAAAGAATTTTAATTATGACAGTGGTTGTGCTAGTATTCCTTGGGTTAATCAGGTTGATGTTGGTTGGTGTGGTTGTTATAATAATGACCCAAATATTTGTGTTACTCACGGAAAACTTTATCAATGGAGTGCTGCTATGGCTGGTTCTATTGTAGAGAGAGCTCAGGGAATTTGTCCTCCGGGTTGGCATATTCCAAGCGAAGCAGAACAATATGTATTATTTAATTATGTTAATAGTATACCAGAATATCGTTGCGGTGGTGTTTGGTATATAATAGCCAAAGCTTTATCAGCTAAATCTGGCTGGAATACATCAACCGTTTCTTGCGCTGTTGGAAATGATCAAGGAGTAAATAATAAGAGTGGATTTAGTGGTTTTCCTGGAGGTTGGCGTAATTGGTATGCCGGTAGTTTTGATGGTATTGGTAATTATTTTATGTTTTTATCATCCACCAAATCAGGTGGCAATGTTAAAGGAACGACTTTAAGTTATTCTTCCGATCGTTTTGGTAACACCTCAGATGCTATACCATCAGCTTCTACTGTTCGTTGTCTTAAAGATTAATATTTTGATATGAAAAAAATATTTAAAAATAAAAAAAGAGGTTTTACTATCATTGAAATACTTGTTGTTATCTTTATTATAGCCATACTATCTTCCTTGGCAATTATTTCTTTTGATACAGTTAGAAAAAATAATCGTGATTCTAAAAGACTAGCTGATATTTCGGAGCTAAAACTTGCTTTGGAAAACTATCGTTTATTTGAAGGTGGTTATCCAACAAGTATTACTCCAGGAAATTCTTTAGTTGGTTCTACCACAGGAAATATTTATTTAAATCCAGTTCCGGTAAATGATGCCTATCAAGATATTTCTTGTTCTCAAAGTAGTTACTATTATACTTTAGCTAGCTCCACCGATTATTACACAATTTTATTCTGTCTAGAAAAAAATATTGATAAATATGATGCTGGAGAAAAATGTTTTGTTTCTTCTAATGGTGAAATTTCCGATGCTCCTTGTCCTTAATTTTATTTAAAAAAATATAATAAAACGCAGGAGTTAGCCTCTTGCGTTTTTTTAGTATTATGCTATAATTTTTTATCCAAGTTTTAATTAATATTTCAAAAATATGTCCAAGCAATTAAAGCAGGTAATAAACTTATCCAAAAAAACTGGTGATCGAGTTATCGTCTTTGATAACAGCGCGCCGGAAGACTCTTTTGTGCTGATGACTTTGGACCAGTATGAAAGTTTGATTGGAGAAAAGGAAGATCCGAAAACAGAAGAAAAGGTAGAAGAAAAAAAAGAACCTGAAAAAGAACTCGAAAAAAGTGATTTTGATAGGGAAATAGAGGAGCGAGATGCAGTTATTTTTGAGACTAAGAAGAATGAAGAAAAAGAGCTAAAATTAGAAGATAATTATTTTAATCCCACAAAAAAGGAAAATGTAGTTGAGGGACCGCTTAAAGAAACACTAAGGAACCTATTGACAGAAAAAAAAATAGTTGATAAAATAGACAGTATAGAAAAAAACAATGCTAATTTGAACGGAAATAGAGGAAATGCTTGGAGAATACCGCCAGAAATCAAAGAAGATTCAGAATAAAATAAGCAAATTTGGTATTTATAAAAAAGATAAAAATAGTTAAGAAATTTAACTGTTTTTGCTTGTTTAAATAAATTTTTATAATTAATTTTAAACGGCTGGGTGCCTTTTAGGCAGGTAACTCTCTTAAGGAGAGGTCGTGAATTTAAAACAATGGCAGACAAATTCGAACGCAGTAAGCCCCATGTAAACGTTGGTACTATTGGCCACGTTGATCACGGGAAAACAACCTTGACCGCCGCTATTTTAAGTGTAGCCAATGCTCAAGGTCTAAAAGCTACTCAAAAGGGTGTTGACGATATCGATAACGCTCCGGAAGAGAAGCAAAGAGGTATCACTATTGCTACTTCTCACCAAGAGTATGAGACTGAAACACGTCACTATGCTCACGTTGACTGTCCAGGACACGCTGATTATGTTAAAAACATGATTACTGGTGCCGCTCAAATGGATGGTGCTATTTTAGTAGTTTCAGCTACAGATGGTCCTATGCCTCAAACTAGAGAACACATCTTACTTGCTAGACAGGTTGGTGTACCTCATATCGTTGTTTTCTTGAACAAATGTGATATGGTTGAGGACAAAGAATTGATTGATTTAGTTGAAGAAGAAATTCGTGATTTATTAAAGAAATATGAATTCCCTGGAGACACTACTCCAATTATCAGAGGTAGTGCTTTAAAAGCTGTTGAAAATCCAGCTGGTCCAGATGGACAACCAGTTATGGAATTACTTAAGGCTTTGGATGAATTTATCCCAACTCCAGAACGTGATTTGGATAAACCATTCTTAATGCCAATTGAAGATATTTTCTCAATTGAAGGTCGTGGAACAGTAGTTACTGGTAGAATCGAAAGAGGTATCATTAAAGTTGGTGAAGAAGTTGAATTAGTAGGTTTAATGGATACTAAAAAAACAACTGTTACTGGAGTAGAAATGTTTAACAAATCATTAGACCAAGGACAAGCTGGTGATAACGCTGGTTTATTACTTCGTGGTACAAAGAAAGACGAAGTTGAAAGAGGTCAAGTTTTGGCTAAACCAGGAACAATTACTCCTCACACTGATTTTGAAGCTCAAGTTTACGTTTTGAGCAAAGATGAAGGTGGAAGACATAAACCATTCTTTAAAGGTTACAAACCTCAATTCTATATCAGAACAACTGATGTTACTGGTGAAGTTGAATTACCAGCTGGTGTAGAAATGGTTATGCCTGGAGATACAGTTAACATGACTGTAAAGTTAATCGCTCCTATCGCTTTGGAAGAAAAGATGAGATTCGCTATTCGCGAAGGTGGAAGAACTGTTGGAGCTGGTACTGTTTCTAAAATTATCAAATAGTAGATATTTATACCCGCCCTCTCGTTTGAGAGCGGGTATATAATGTTTATTAAAAAATTTTTATTTCATTTAAAAAAATAATTTATGACTGACAAAAAAACCAAATCCGTTAAGAGTGAAGGCGGAGAATTTAAGAGCCGAATCAGAATCAAGATCAAAGCTTTTGATCATAAGATTATTGACCAAGCTTCTAAGACTATCATGGAAACAGCTCAGAGAAATGATGCTCAAATTTCTGGTCCAATTCCACTACCTATCGAGAAGAGAAAGTATACTGTTAACCGATCAACTTTCGTTCATAAAAACGCTAGAGATCAGTATGAAATCAGAACTCATAAGAGATTGATTGATATTATTGAACCATCAGCTAAGACCATTGAAGATTTGACAAATCTTAGTTTACCTGCAGGGGTTGACTTAGAAATAAAAATGGATTAAAATAAATAGAGTTGAGAAGATTAACTTTGTTAATCATTTTTAGTTTTTAAAAGAAAGTATTTTAAAATTAAAATATTGAGTCGATTTTTGAGAAACTCTTAAGTAATTTAAGAAAGTTCTTTAAATGAAGCACAATATTTAAGTAGGAGGCAAGGCTGGATTAAGCCAGCAAAATTCAACAAAATATCATTTTCAAAGTCAATATATGTTTTATATATATTTTTTGAGCTGGTTTTGTTGAAGGCCAGTTTTTTGTTTATATACTAAATTTAGATAGATATGAAATTTATATTAGGAAAAAAAATGAATATGACCCAAGTTTGGGAAGGTGACAAATGTGTCAGCGTTACTAAAGTAGCTGCTGGTCCTTGTGTTATCAGCCAAGTTAAAGACATGGGTTCTGATAACTACCGTGCCTTACAATTAGCTTATGGTCAAAGAAAAGCTAAAAATATTTCCAAACCGGTTCGTCTTCATATGAAAAAAGCTGGTATTGAAGGAGAAAATGCTAGATACCTACGAGAATTCAGAGTAGAGGAAATTAAACCAGAAATGAAAGTTGGTTCAGTTATTGATGTTACTACTTTTGCTAAAGGTGATATTATTGATGTTACTGGTGTTTCTAAAGGAAAAGGTTTCCAAGGTGTTGTAAAAAGACATGGTTTTTCTGGTTCTAAGAAAACTCATGGTAATAAAGACCAATTAAGAGCTTCTGGTTCTATTGGAGCTTTAGGTCCATCACACGTTTTTAAGGGAGTTAGAATGGGTGGCCGTATGGGTGGTGATCGTACTACTATTAAAAATTTAGAAGTAGTTTCAGTTGATGCTGAAAACAATATTTTATACATCAAGGGTGGTCTTCCAGGATCAGAGAGTGGATTATTATTAATCAAAGGTCTTGGTGAATTAAATATTAAAGAAAAGGCAACAGCTTCAGCTCCAGTGGAAGAAGTAAAAGAAGAAGTAGCTCCAGTGGAAGAAGAAGTAGCTCCAGCGGAAGAAGTAAAAGAAGAAGCTCCAGTAGTTGAGGAGACTCCAGTAGTAGAAGAAGCTTCTGAGCCAGCTGCTGAAGTAGAAGAAACTAAATAATTGAATAGTAATAAAAAATATAACATAAAGGTATGTCAATTAAAACAAATATATACAACCAAAATGCTGAAATCGTCGGAGAATTAAATTTATCTGACAAAGTTTTTGCAGTTAAGGTTAACGAAGATTTGCTACACCAAGCGGTGGTAACTCAAGCTGCTAATGAACGTCAAGTTTTAGCTCATACAAAAACTAAAGCTGAAGTAAGAGGTGGTGGAAAGAAACCATGGAAACAAAAGGGAACTGGAAGAGCTCGTGCTGGTTCTAGTCGTTCTCCTATCTGGATTGGTGGAGGTGTTACTTTTGGTCCAAGAAAAGACAGAAATTTCACTAAGAAAATTAACAAGAAAATGAACCAAAAAGCTTTAATGATGGTTTTATCAGATCGTTTGGCCAATAATAATTTAGCTGTAGTTGATAAATTCGAAATGAAAGAATATTCAACTAAAGGCTTTAATAGTTTTGTAAAGAAAATTGAAAATATTTTTGCTGGAGCTGATAAAAAAGCCAAAAGAAGTGTTTTGTTTGTAAATGACAATAAAGATGAAAAGGTTGTATTTTCAGCTAGAAATTTAGCTGGTTTAGAAATCATTAATTTGGAAAATTTAAACATCATTGATTTAATTAAGAATAGAAATTTAATCTTGACCGAATCAGCTGTTAAAACTATCAATGATAGATATTCAAAATAAAAATTTAAATTTATAAATATGGGATTATTTAATAAAACAGACGATACCAAAAAAACCGTGAAGAAAGTTGCTCCTAAAGCAAAGAAGGAGGAAGTAGCTTCTGAAAGCATGCAAGATCTTTATGCTGCTGAAAATAAAGCGGATAAAAAGGTTACAACTAAAAAGAAGATCAGCGGTCAAGCTTATCGTGTTTTAGTTAAACCAATGATTACTGAAAAAGCAGCTCACCTAAACTCTATTAATCAATATGTGTTTATGGTAGAAACTTCAGCTAACAAAATTTCAGTAGCTAAAGCCGTGGAAGAAGTTTACGGTGTTAGACCAGTTTCAGTTAATGTTATCAAAATGGAAGGTAAAAAAGTTAATCGTGGTAGAATCACTGGAAAAAGAAAAGATTTTAAAAAGGCTATCGTAACCCTTAAAAAAGGTGAAAGTATTTCCATTTACGAAGGAGTTTAATAAATAAAAAAATATGGCTATTAAAAAATTAAAACCAAATGCACCTAAAAGACGTCATGCTACCTATGATGATTTTGCTGATTTAACTAAAAAAATCAAACCAGAAAAATCTTTATTGTTAATCAAAAAGAAAAATAGTGGTAGAAATAATCAAGGTAAGATTACTGTTAGACATCAAGGTGGAGGACATCGTCGTTATATTCGTTTAGTTGATTTTAATCGAGATAAATTTGATATCCCAGCTACTGTAAAAACTATTGAATATGATCCAAATCGTGGTGCTCGTATTGCTTTATTAAATTATAATGATGGTGAGAAGAGATATATTATTGCTCCAGTTGGTTTGAAAGAAGGAGATGTTGTAGTTAGCTCTAAAGAATTAGTTGAAATCAAAGCTGGTAATGCTATGCCACTTAAATTTATCCCAGCTGGTGTTGCTGTATATAATGTAGAAATTGAACCAGGAAAGGGAGGAAAGATTGCTCGTGGAGCTGGTAATGCTATCTTTGTTATGGGTGTTGAAGGAAAATACGCTCAAGTAAAGATGCCATCAGGAGAAATCAGATTAATTAAAAAAGAAGCTCTATGCACAGTTGGACAAGTAAGTAATCCAGATAAAATGCATATTAAAGTTGGTTCAGCTGGAAGAAAGAGACATATGGGTATTAGACCAACAGTTCGTGGTACAGCTATGAATCCAGTTGATCATCCTCATGGTGGTGGAGAAGGTAAACAATCTATCGGTTTGAAGAGACCAAAAACCAAATGGGGTAAACCAGCCTTGGGTGTTAAGACTAGAAAGAAACGTCGCTCTAATAAACTGATTGTAAAGAGAAGAGTTAATAAAAAAAGAAAGTAATAAAATAATAAATTAAAAAATAATATGGCAAGAAGTTTGAAAAAGGGGCCTTATGTAAACCCTAGAATCATCAAAAAAATACAAGCAATGAATCCTAATGATAAAACAGTTATTAAAGTTTGGGATAGAGCTTGTTCTATCACACCGGAAATGGTTGGTTTTACTATTGGTGTTCATAATGGCAAGCATCATGTTCCTGTTTATGTTGTTGAAAATATGGTTGGACATAAATTAGGTGAGTTCTCTATCACTAAGAAATTTGTTAGTCATGGAGGTAAGATGGCCAAAACTCAAGCCAAGGGTGGAAAATAAAGATTAAAAAATTATTTAAATACAAATTATAATATCAAATAATATGGAAGTTAAAGCCAATTTAAAACATCTTAGAATAGCTCCGCGTAAAACTCGTTTAGTAGCTGGTTTGATTCGTGGATTAGACGTAAATAAAGCTATTAATCAATTAAAGTTTGCTAACAAAAAGTCAGCTGAGCCAATTTTAAAATTGCTTAATTCGGCTGTTTCCAATGCTGTTAACAATTATGATTTAGATAAAAACAATTTGACCATTAAAGAAATTAGAGTAGAAGATGGTAAGACTTTAAAAAGATGGATGCCAAGAGCTCATGGTCGTGCTACTGTTATCAGAAAGAGAATGAGCCATATCTATATTACTTTAAGTGAAATTGTTGATGGTGGAAAGAGAGAAGCTAAAAAGATAAAGACTGATGATCCAGTTAAACTAGATGATCTAGCTCAAAAACCAAAACCAAAGGGAAGAGCTAAAGAAGATAAGATTGAAAACAAAAAGGGTGGTGAAGGTGCTTCTAGTAAAGGTTTTGGAGCTAAAGTTTTCCAAAGAAAAGCAGGTTAATTAAATATTAATAATTTATAGAGATAAATAAAATTGTATGGGTAAAAAAATAAATCCAAAAGTAATAAGAATCGGAATTATCAAGACTTGGCCATCAACTTGGTTCAGTTCAGGTAAGAATTATATTTTAAACACCAAGCAAGATGTTTTGATGAGAAAATATATTATCAAACAGTTTAGAGAAGCTGGTATTGATAAGGTAGAGATTTCTCGTAGTTCTGGTCAAATAAATGTTGATATTTATACTGGTAAACCTGGTGTAATCATTGGTCGTGGTGGTAATGGAGTAGAAGAATTAAAGAGAACAATGCACCGCAAATTTTTATGCAATCCAATGAAGATTCGTTTAAATGATATTAATATAAATATAAAAGAAGTTGAAAATCCAAATATCAGTGCTCAAATCAATGTTCAAGCTATGACTATGGAGATTGAGAAGAGAGTTCCTTTTAGAAAAGTAATGAAGCAAGCTATTTCTCGTATCGAGAGAGCTGGAGCTTTAGGTGTTAAGGTTGTTATCTCTGGTCGTTTAAATGGCGCTGAAATTGCTCGTAGTGAAAAATTAATTTCTGGAAAATTACCACTTAGTACTTTGAGAGCTAATATTGATTATGCTCGTGGAGCTGCTCATACTACTTACGGTGCTATTGGAATTAAAGTTTGGATTTATAAGGGTGAAGTTTTTAATAAAGAAGGAAAGTAATTTTATTTATAATTTAATTTTATACAAGAAATATGTTAATGCCAAAGAAAACTAAATACCGCAAATCACATAAAGGAAAAAGAGGTGGAAAAGCTAGCTCTTTAACTAATGTTGATTTTGGCTCTTATGGCTTGAAAAGCTTAGAAGCTTGCTGGATTTCTTCCAGACAAATCGAAGCTGCTAGAAGAGTTATTACCAAATATACAAAAAAGGGTGGCAGAATCTGGATCAGAATTTTTCCAGCTAAACCGGTTACTCAAAAAGGTGGAGAAATCCCTATGGGTAAAGGAAAAGGTTCAGTTGATCACTATGTTGTAGCAGTTAAACCAGGAATGGTGATGTATGAAATTGAAGGTTTAAAAGAAGAAGAAGCTAAAACAGCTTTAGAATTAGCAGCTTATAAATTACCAATCAAATGCAAATTTGTTAAAAAAGATTAAGTAAAAATAATATGGATTTAAAAGAATTAAAAACAAAAAAGGTTTCTGAATTACATGGTATTTTAGCTGAGGGAAGAGACAAGCTTCGAGAATTGCGTTTTAAAGATTCCAATAAGCAATTAAAAAATATCAGAGAAATTCGAGTTATTAAAAAAAATAATGCTCGAACTTTGACTTTAATTAATAACAACAAGTATGAAGAATAATTCTAGTAAAGAAACTACAAAAAAAATCATTAGAAAGAAATTTAATGGTGTGGTAACAAGTGATAAAGGTGATAAGACTATTGTGGTTAGTGTTGAAAGAGTTAAAATGAATGAAAAATACCAAAAGAGATACATCGTTAGCAAGAAATATAAAGTTCATGATGAAAATAATTCTTTTAAGGTTGGTGATAAAGTTACTTTTGTTGAATGTCGTCCTGTTAGTAAGGATAAGAAATGGAGAGTTGTCGCCTAAATTATTAATAATTATATAAATTTAATTTTGTAAATATATGATTCAAACAGAAAGTCGCATCAAAGTGGCCGATAATTCAGGAGCTAAAGAAGTTCTATGTATTAGAGTTTTAGGTGGTTATAGAAAAAGATATGCTACCGTTGGTGATATTATCGTTGCTACAGTAAAATCAGCTACACCTCATATGCCTATTAAAAAAAGCGATGTGGTTAAGGCTGTTATTGTAAGAACTAAAAAAGAAGTTCGTCGTAAAGACGGGACCTATCTTCGTTTTGATGAGAATGCCTGTGTAATCATTGATAAAGAGAAGAAGGAACCAAAAGGTAGTCGCGTTTTTGGTCCAATCGCTAGAGAAGTTCGCCGAGCTGGTTTTGCTAAAATTGCTTCTCTTGCTCCTGAGGTTTTATAATTATAAATTTTAAATATTTAGATATGAATATCAAGAAAGGTGACAAAGTAAAAATATTAGCTGGAAAAGACAGCGGAAAAAGCGGTAAGGTTTTACAATCTTTTCCAAATGAAGGCCGAGTTAGTGTTGAAGGTTTAAATATCTTAATCAAACATCTTCGTCCTCAAAGAAAAGGTGAAAAGGGTCAAAGAATTGAATTCCCTGGACTTATTAATGCTTCTAACGTTATTTTACTTTGTCCAAAATGTGGCAAAGAAACCAGAGTAGCTTATAAACTAGTTAAGGGAGAAGACGGAAAGAACAAAAAGTTTAGAGTTTGCAAGAAATGCCAAGAGACTTTAGAATAATAATTTGTTATAGAAAATAATATTTATCAATATGAATTTAAAGACACAATACCAAAAAGAAATTATCCCAAAACTAAAAGAAAAGTTTAATTACGATAATATCTTTTTAATTCCAAAAATAAGAAAGGTAGTTATCAACGTTGGTTTCGGTCGCCATAATAAAGACAAGGCCTATATCGAAAACGTTGAAAAGACTTTGATTAGAATTACTGGTCAAAAACCTGTTTTTACAAAGGCTAAAAAATCAATCTCTTCTTTTAAGATTAGAGAAGGTATGACTATTGGAGCTATGGTTACTCTAAGAGGAGATAGAATGTATGATTTTTTGGACAAATTGATAAATATTACTTTCCCTCGCGTTAGAGATTTCAGAGGTATTTCAGATAAGGCAGTTGATAGACAAGGAAATTTAACAATTGGTTTTAAGGAAAATTCATCTTTTCCTGAAGTCAAGGTTGATGATATAAACAATATTCATGGTTTGGAGGTTATTATTGACTCCAGTGCCCAGAATAGGGAAGAAGGTTTGGAATTATTCCGTTTAGCCGGTTTCCCCTTCAAGAAAGAAGAAGAAAAAAAGAAAAAATAATTAATTAATCTATATTTATGGCTAGAACTGCATTAATAGTTAAAGCAAAAAGAACTCCTAAATTTTCTACTAGAAAAATTAACCGATGCTGGCGTTGTGGTAGAAATCATGGGTATATGAGGGATTTTGATTTGTGTCGTATTTGTTTTCGTGAATTAGCAGAAAACGGAGATCTCCCAGGAGTTAAAAAATCAAGTTGGTAAAATAATAAATTTAATTTCAATATAAATAATATGATAGATCCAATCGCAGACATGCTAACTAGAATTAGAAACGCTTCTTTAGTAAAGAAGAGCGAAATTCTTTTGCCGATGAGCAAGGTTAAATTTAATGTTGCTAAAATTTTGGAAAAAGAAGGTTTCGTTTCATCCGTTTCTATAGTTGAAGCTGATAAAAGTCTACAAAAAAATAAAACTGCTAAATTTGACCAAATCAGAATAGTTTTGAAGTACGAAAAAGACGGCCAACCAAGAATTAGTTCTCTAAAGAGAATTAGCAAACCAGGACGCCGTGTTTATATCGGTAAAGATGATATTCAAAAGGTTTTAAATGGTTTTGGTGTTTCTGTTATTTCTACCTCTAGTGGAATGATGACTGGTAAAGAGGCTCGAAAGAAAAACATCGGAGGTGAATTCATTTGTGAAATTTATTAGTGTTAAATATAATTTTTAAATAAAGATATATGTCAAGATTAGGAAAATTAGCGATAACTATACCAAACGGAACCCAAGTTACAATGGCTGATGGTTTTATTACTGTCAAAGGTCCAAAAGGTGAGTTAAAGCAAGAGTTAAATAAAAAAATACAAGTTGAAATTAACGATAACCAAATTTCAGTTAAACCCGTTAATCCTGATTCTAAAGAAGGTAAATCTTTCTGGGGTCTTTTTAGAACCTTAATCAACAACATGGTGCTTGGTGTTAATGAAGGCTATGAGAAGAAATTGGAAATTAAAGGTGTGGGTTATAAAATGGCAGTAAACGGAGATAAGATTAATTTTAATCTAGGTTTTTCTCACCCAATAGAATTCCCATTACCAGCTGGAATTTCAGCTGTAGTTGAGGGTAATAGCTTAACTATTAAAGGTATTGATAAACAAATGGTAGGAGAAATTTCTGCTCAAATTAGAAAAATGAGAGAACCAGAACCATACAAAGGTAAAGGTATTAAATATTCTGATGAAATTATTAGAAGAAAGGCTGGAAAAGCTGCTTCTAAGTAATGAGATAATTATAATCTAACATTATTATATGAATAATAAACAAGTTAAAGCCAAAAACGATAAATTGGCTCGCAGACATCGCAAAATTAGATCAACTATTAATGGTTCAGCTGTTAAGCCAAGACTTAGTGTTTTTCGTTCTAACAGTGGAATGTATATTCAATTAATTGATGATTTAGCTGGTAAGACACTAGTTAGTGCTAACGTTAAGGAATTAACTAAGGCTGACAAGTTAAAAAAGGTTGACCAAGCCTTTGCTTTAGGTGAGTTATTAGCTCAAAAAGCTGTTAAGGTTAACATTTCAGAAATTGTTTTTGATCGTGGTGGTTATAAATATCACGGCAGAGTAAAAGCAGTAGCTGAAGGAGCTCGTAAAGGTGGATTAATTTTCTAAATTATTTTAAAATAAAAATATTATGTCAGAAGAAAAAAAAATAAATTCAGAAGAGAAAAAGACTTTCGGTAAGAAGAGAGAGTTCTCAGCTAAAAAACGTTTTCCTGAAAAACCAAAGGAAGAATTCGAACAAAGAATTCTTGACGTAGCTCGTGTTACTAGAGTTATGAAAGGTGGAAAAAGAATGAGCTTCAGAACTTGTGTTGTTATTGGTGATAGAAAGGGTAGAGTGGCTGTAGCTTTAGGAAAAGGTGCTGATGTTACTTTGGCTGTGAATAAGGCTGTAAATAAAGCTAAGAAAAACATCGTTCATGTACCTATTGTTCGTGATACTATTCCACATGAAATTAGTGGTAAATTTGGTTCAGCTAAAATTTTAATCAAACCAGCTTCTCAAGGAAGAGGTGTTATTGCTGGTGGTGTAGTTAGAGTTATTTTGGATTTAGCTGGCGTACAAAATGTTACTTCTAAAATTTTAGGAACTAATAATAAAGTGAACAATGCTAAATGTACAGTTTTAGCTTTAAGCCAATTAAAAAAAGTAGCTAATCCTGAAAATACCGAAAAGAAAAAAGTTGAAAAGGAAGTTAAAGCTAAAAAAACAGAAAAATAATAATAATAAAACATAAAGGATAATTATATGGCAATTTCATTAAGTAATGTCAAAAAAAGCTCTGGCAGCAAAAGAAAAGGTAAAAGAGTTGGAAGAGGTAATTCTTCTGGCAAAGGTACCTATAGTGCTCGCGGTTTAAAAGGGCAAAAATCTCGTGCTGGTGTTAGTCGTGCTAAATTAAAAAGATTAGGCATGAAGAAAAACTTGTTGAAGATCCCTAAAGTTAGAGGTTTCAAATCTTTACAAGGAAAAAACCAAGTTGTCAGTGTTGAAAAGATTAACAAGAATTTTAAAGATAATGATGTTATCAACGTTCAAGTTCTATGGGAAAAAGGTTTAGTTTCTAAAAAGGATGTACCAGTAAAGATTTTAGGAAAAGAAACTTTGACTCTTAAGGGTTTAAAATTTGAAAAAATTTCATTTAGCGCTAGCGTTAAACAACAATTAGAAAAATAATTTAATCAACCATTATGATTAATAAACTTGAAAAAATTTGGAAAATAAAAGATTTACGTAATAGTATTTTATTTGTTTTGTTAATGTTAGCTATTTTCCGTTTATTTGCTCACATACCAGTTCCTGGGGTTGATGTTAGTGTTTTAAAAGAAATATTTGCTTCTAATCAGATTTTAGGTTTATTAAATGTTTTTACTGGTGGTAGTATGGATAATTTTTCCATCGTTATGATGGGTATTGGTCCATACATCACTTCTTCCATTATCTTCCAATTATTAGGTATGGTTATTCCAAAATTTGAAGAAATGCAAAAAGAAGAAGCTGGTAGACAAAAGATTAATACTTGGACTAGAATTGCTACTGTTCCTCTAGCTATGCTTCAAGCTTATAGTATGATTGCTTTACTTCGTCGTTCTTCTTATGGAATTATGGGCGATATTAGTGCTTTTGATCTATTTACAACTATTTTAACTATTACCGCTGGAACAATATTTTTGATGTGGATTGGTGAACTTATTTCAGAAAAGAAAATAGGAAATGGTATTTCACTTTTAATCTTTGCTGGTATTATTTCCGGTTTACCTTCAGCTATTCAAAGATTTTTAGTAACTTTTGATTTATCACAAATTTACGTTTTACTTGGTTTCGCTGTTGTAGCTATTATCACTATTGTTGGTATAGTTATTATCAATGAAGGCCAAAGAAATATTCCAGTACAATATGCTAGACAAATTAGAGGTAATAGAGCTTTTGGAGGTAATTCTACTCACTTACCAATGCGTGTTAATACTGCTGGTGTTATTCCAATTATCTTTGCTATTTCAGTAATCGTTTTCCCAACTATCATTGCCCAATTTTTTACTTCAGCTAAATCAGCTTTTGTATCTAAGGCAGCTTACTGGGTAATTAATCTCTTTGAAAATCAATTGTTCTATGCCGTTATTTATTTTGTATTAGTAGTAGCTTTCACTTATTTCTATACTGAAATTGTTTTCAAACCAGACCAAGTAGCAGAAAACTTACAAAAACAAGGTGGCTTTATTCCAGGTGTTAGACCAGGTAGATATACTAGTGAATACTTAACCTATATTAGTCGTCGTATTTTACTAGCTGGTGCTTTATTCTTGGGCTTAATCGCTATTTTACCTTTAGGGGTAAAATATCTTACCGGTATCCAAGCTTTGTCTATTGGCGGTACTTCATTACTTATCGTAGTTTCAGTTGTTATTGAAACTGTAAAACAGATTGAATCTCAGATGACTATGAGAGATTATGATAATATTTAATCAAAGAAAAATACAGATAGTGAAGAGACCGATTTATCGGTCTCTTTTTTTTCTTGTTTTTTTGTCTAAATATTAGTATAATATATCTATAATTAATATTTATTATATGGATATAAATGATTTACCAAAGGGTGGCGCCGACTTTAGGATGGAGGGAGTTAGTGGCTTTAAAATAAAGCTAGACTCTTTAATTCGAAATAGTCGTTTGTCCAGCTTGCAAAATAATCGTGATCAAATTGTTAGTATTTTTGAAGATTTACAAGATACTATTAAGCATTATGGCAAAATTCCATACTCGACTAGAGTCCGGGCTTATTATCGTTTTATCAACATGCCGGATACTACTAAAGAGGATCAATTATTTTTTAAGAAAATATTAGATAATTATAAATAAGAATAAAATTATGATTTTAGACATCGTTTTGTTGATTGTCGGTTTTTTTCTTTTGGTGAAAGGAGCTGATAAATTAGTTGATGGTTCAGCTTCCATTGCTAAAAAGTTTGGCTTATCAAGTTTAGTTATTGGTTTAACTATTATTGCCTTTGGCACCTCAGCTCCAGAATTAATTGTTAATATTTTAGCTTCGGTTAAAGGTAATTCTGATATTGCTATGGGTAATATCGTTGGCTCTAATATCGCTAACATTTTATTAATACTAGGTGCGGCTGCTTTATTTTCTCCAATGGAGGTCAATAATGAAATAACCAAAAAACAAATTCCTTTCTCAGTTTTAGCGGTAGTGGTTTTATTTGTTTTAGCTAATAATTCTTTTTTTGACGGAGTAAACGGGGCTAGCGTTTTGTCTCGTTCTGGGGGTATCATTTTACTTTTATTCTTTATTATTTTTCTTTATTACACTCTTAGTATTTCTAAGAAAAAAGATAGTTCAAATAGTGGTCAGAAAATTAAAATTTATAGTAATTGGAAATCAGCTTTGTTTATCATTGGTGGTTTAGTAGCTTTATTTTTAGGTGGAAAGTTTATAGTTGATAGTGCTTCTAGTATTGCTCGTTACTTTGGATTATCTGAAGCTTTAATTGGTTTAACTATTGTGGCAGTTGGTACATCACTACCAGAATTAGCCGCCTCGATTATAGCTGCTAGGAAAAATCATGCCGATATGGCTGTGGGCAATGTTATTGGTTCTAATATTTTTAACATTTTTTGGATTCTTGGTATTAGTTCGGCTATAAAGCCACTTAACTATAATCCAGCTATGAATTTTGATATTTTCTTTTTAATCTATATTACCGTTTTACTTATTCCTTTAATTTATGCCGGTAAGAAAAATTATTTTACCAGAAAAGAAGGATTAATTTTAGTAATCCTTTATGCCGCTTATTTAACCTTTATCTCTATCCGAGGATAACTTTATGATTTATTACAAAACACAACAAGAAATTGAAATAATACACGAGGGAGGAAAAATACTAGCCAGTATTTTAGATGAGCTTTGTCAGATGGCTAAACCCAACACCTCAACTGCTGATCTAGAAAATCGAGCTTTGTTTTTAATAGAGCAAGCTGGTGGACGTCCGGCTTTCAAAGATTATGATATGGGTGATGGCATTTCTTTTCCTTCAGCTTTGTGTGTATCAATTAATAATGAAGTAGTTCATGGAGCTTCACTGCCAGATAGAATATTGCGTTCAGGTGATATTGTGGGTCTAGATATTGGCATGGAATGGCCAGTACAGACCAAAGAAGAAGCTAAGGAGAATAATCGGCCATATAATATTCATTCTGAATTTGGTGGCTTTTTTACCGATACTTGCAGAACAGTGGCTATTGGAAAGATTAGCGCTGAAGCCAAGAAATTGATGCGTATTACTAGAGAATCATTAGAGGTGGGTATTTCTCAGGCTCAAGCTGGAAAGACCTTAAATGACGTTGGTAGGGCTATTGAGCAATATGTGCTTAAACACGGTTTTTCAGTAGTGGAAGACTTAGTGGGCCATGGTGTTGGATATTTTGCCCATGAAGAACCTAATGTTTTTAACTATGAAATCGGAGAAGTTGATAATGACAATTTTGTTTTAAAGCCTGGTATGGTTATTGCTATTGAACCAATGGTTAATGCAGGAAAGTTTCAAGTAAGGGTGGCAAAGAATAAATATACAATTTTAACAGCTGATAATTCTTTAAGTGCTCATTTTGAACACTCCATTGCTATTTTAGAAAAAGGCAATTTAGTTTTAACTAGAAAACAATGAAGATTAAAAGATACTTAGGTGTTGATTGGGGAGAGAAGAGAATAGGCTTAGCTTTAGGGGATAGCGAGAATAGGTTGGCTACTCCTTTTAAGGTAGCTGAAAATATTTCTGATTTGGTAAAAATTATTAAGGAAGAAAAAGTTAATGTTCTAGTTATTGGACTACCTAAAAAGATGAGTGGTGAAAAAACCATTAATCCTAAGTTTACAAATTTTCTTAAGATTTTAAAAGAGAAGATTGAAATAGAGATTTTTTTAATCGATGAAAGACTTAGTAGTGTGCAAGCTGATACTTTGAAGAATAGAAAGATTGGGCAACAAAGAGATTCTGTTTCAGCGATGATAATACTACAAAATTATTTTGATCATGAAAAAAATAATAGATAACAACAAAATAAAAGCCTTCACTCTCATAGAACTACTAGTAGTAATAGCTATTATTGGAATACTGGCAGTTCTCGCAGTAGTGGCTCTACAAAGCTCTCGTGCTAGCGCTAGAGATTCAAAAAGACTGGCCGATGTTAAACAAATTCAAACAGCTCTAGAATTATATTTTAATGATAATAACTCATATCCAACAGCAGTAACTAGCACTATCGCTACTGGCTCAACTGTGTATATGACTATAGTGCCAGCTGCCCCCACTCCAGCAGATGGAATTTGTTCTAGTGGTGACAATAATTACACTTATTATTCTGATGGCTCTACCTATTCTGTCTTGTTCTGTCTAGGTTCAAGAGTTGGTAGTATTGATTCTGGTAGAAAAGAAGCCAGCGCTAGTGGTGTTATTAACTATATTTTGCCTGAAGTCCCATGGTCTTGTGGTGAAATATTAATAGACTCACGTGACTCTCAACAATATCCAACTATCCAAATTGGAACTCAATGTTGGATGGCAAAGAGTATAAATTATGATGATGGCTGTTCTTCTAGTACTTGGACTAGCAATACTGACACTAGATGGTGTGGCTGTTATAATAATGATTCAAGCAATTGTACTACTTATGGTAAGTTATACCAATGGAGTGCTGCTATGGCTGGATCAACTACTGAGGGCGCTCAGGGTATTTGTCCTTCTGGTTGGCACGTACCAAGTTCTGCTGAGTTTGTTACTCTAGAAAATTATTTAGGGGGAAGTTCTGTTGCTGGAGGAAAGCTGAAACAAGTGGGGACAACTATTTGGTCCTCTCCTAATTCTGGTGCAAATAATAGTTCTGGTTTTACTTCTTTGCCAGCTGGTTATAGATATCCAAATGGTGGTTTTGGCGATTTCTCTTTGGGTAACGGAATTTGGACCTCTTATTTTTCTGGGTCTAATGGTCTTAATCGTGGTATTTTTTATAACAGCGCTGGTTCTCATAGTTATATGAGCCCTTTTTCATATTCTTTCTCCGTACGTTGTCTAAAAGATTAATCTTATGATAAAAACTAAAGCTATAGTTATAAGTCAAAAAGCAGTTTCCGACCATGACAGCCTGGTCTCTTTTTATACTCTGGAATTTGGTCGAGTTTCGTTTTTGGCTAAAGGTTTAAAAAGGCCTAGTTCCAAACTAGCTGGTCATTTAGATTTGCTTAACTTAGTTGATCTCATGATAATTAAGGGTCGAGAAAAAGATTATGTTGGTAGTGCTATTGCTGAGAATTGTTTTTTGAAGATAAAAGAAAGTTATGATAAAACTATTGTAGCTGGTTATGGATTAAACTTTTTAAATAAATTAAGTTTTAACAACCAAGCGGATTATGAAGTTTTTTTGTTACTGAGGGAATTTCTTTTTTCTCTTAACGAAATGCCGGTTGGTATAGAAAACTTAAAATTATTTCTTAGTTCTTTCAAGCTGAGATTGCTAGATCTTTTGGGGTATAATTTTGATTTTTCTTCTTGCTTTGTTTGTGGGAAGAGGGAAGCAGTGGCTCTTAATTATTACAAAAAAGAATTGTGTTGCGCTGATTGTTTAAAGAAAATTAGTTTAGATGATTTTCGTAATAATTTTGTCCGTATAAGTCCGGGAGCATTGAAATTGAAGAATGATTTACAGGTACTTTCTTGGTTAAAATTAAAGGACTACAAATATCACCGAAATTCGCATAAAGAATTAGAAAAATTAATTGATATTATTGTGAAAATAATCTAATATTAGCTTATTTTTATTAGTCTTTAAGTATTAATTTTTCTTGCGTTAAATTTAAAAATAAGTTAGAATAAATTAGAAAGATATATTTTAATATATGATGGATATAAAAATTGATAAATTTCAAGGTCCTTTATCTTTGCTTTTGCATATTATTGAAAAAGAAGAGTTGGATATAACTACTTTAAGCTTGGCTAAGATAGCGGATGAGTATTTAGAGTATATTAAAAACTGTAAGGAGATATTACCAGAATCAATGGCTGATTTTTTATTAATGGCAGCCAAACTGCTTTATATTAAATCCAAAGCTTTGTTACCTTATCTTATCTCCGAAGAGGATCAAGAAGAAATTGATGACTTAGAGAGTAAATTGAAAATGTACAAAGAGTTTGTTGATTTAAGTACCAAGATTCAAAAAATAATTGGTCGCAAGAAATTTTCTTTTTCTCGTGTGATTAATAAAAATTCTCGTCGCTTGATTTTAGGTGAAGCTGAATTTGTCGCTCCAAAAAATGTAGCCTCCGGTATTTTACAACAAAGTTTTCAAAAAGTTTTAGATAAGTTAGAAGCTTTAGAAGAAAAGCTAGAAGAAAAAACAATTATTTCTGAGGTTAGCATTGAAGAAAGAATTTCCTTTATTAAACAAACTATTGTTAACAAAATTAGAATGAATTTTTCTAAGGTTTTGCAAGAGGCTACCACTAGAACAGAAATTATTGTAAACTTTTTAGCTGTTTTGGAATTAGCTAAACAAAGAGAAATAACTTTTGTTCAAGATGATTTGTTTGGTGAGATTTTTTTAGAAGCTTGCAATGAAAATAATTTAGATATAATAACTAATTAAAATATGGCTATGAATCATAAATCTTTAATAGAATCATTATTGTTTGTTTCACCTAAACCACTTAGTTTAAAAGAATTGGTTGATTTTTTGAAAGAAGATAAAGCAAAAATAGAAGAAGTTTTAAATCAACTAGTAGAGGAATATAATCAAGGTGATAAAGGAATAAAAATTATTGAAAATGATAAAAAATATCAAATGGCTAGTTCACCGGAAAATGCTAAGGCGGTACGAGAGTTTTTACAAAGTGAAGTAAGCGGAGAATTAACTCCAGCCAGTCTAGAAACTTTAACTATTATTGCTTATCGTGGTCCAGTTAAAAAAAGTGATTTAGAAAAAATTAGAGGTATTAATTGTAGTTTAATATTACGTAACCTTTTAATTCGCGGCTTAATTGAAGAAGCTTCAGAAAAAGAAGAAGAGGACAAAGAATATGCTGTTAGTTTAGAGTTTGTAAAGTTCTTAGGTATAAATAGTGTTAAAGATTTACCTGATTATGAAAAGTTTCATAATAATGAAGATATCGACAGACTTTTGGGTAAGATTACTTTAAACGAGGCTAGTGATTTTGAAATTAATAAAGAGTAAGTCATGTTTATCAAACTATTTCTTGTTATCATTTCCACTGTCTTTTTTTCCGGCAATCCTTTTTGTTCTTTGTCGGGAATCTTTTGGCCTCAAGTTTCTTGGCCTGATTTTTCTAAGGGAGAAATTGTAAAGATGGAAGATAGTACTTATTACGCTGATAAATTAAAACCTGGTGAGTATCCAGAGATTTCTGCTAAAAGCGCTGTGGTTATAAACCTAAGAAACAACTCAGTTGTTTATGAAAAAAATCCAAATGAAGTTTGGCCTATTGCTAGTATTTCTAAAATGATGTCCGCTTTAGTTTTATTGGAAGATTTAAATTTAGATTTAAATAATTATTATACCATCAAAGAAAGTGATCGTCGTAGTGGTGGTAGACAATATCTTTTTTCTGGTGATGAAGTTAAGGTCAATGATCTTTTAGCTTTGTCACTTATCCCTTCAGAGAATACTGCTGTTGTGGCTATGATTTCAGCGGCTGGTTTAAGTGAAGAAGATTTTGTAAAAAAAATGAATGACAAAGCTAAGAGTTTAGGTTTAAGTCAAACAGTTTTTTTTGATCCTACTGGTTTAGATGCTAGAAATGTTTCTACAGCCAAAGAGGTAGCTGTATTTTTGCAAAGAGCTTTATCAATTAAAGAGATTAGAAATTTAGCTACAAATTCTAATTACAAATTTAAAACTAAACAAGGAGCTAGTCGCCAAGTTTTTTCTACTAATGAATTATTAGATTATTCTTTTCCTGATGAATATAATGTCAAAATTATTGGAGGTAAGACTGGCTATAATGATCGAGCTGGCTATTGTTTTGGAACTGAGTTTGTTTTAAACAATACTCAAGAATATATCAGCGTGGTTTTAAATGCCAGTACTATGAAAAATCGTTTTTTAGACACTAAAAAACTATTAGAAAAGATTTGTACTAATTTCTAATTAGACTTGCTTTTTTAGCCGTTTTTATATAATCTATCTTAATACTATCTAAGCTTTAAACCAATGAAATTTAGCGTTAAAACAAGCCAAGTACCTAACTATCAGGTTTTTGCCCGTCGAGCTGGTTATGCCCTCATATATGACCGTTTTAGCGGTCAGGAGAGCTTTGTCCGCCGGCTTGGTTCTGGCTATTATCCTAGATTACACCTATACATTCAAGAAAGAGGGGATGAACTGCAATTTAGCCTTCATTTAGACCAAAAAAAGACTAGTTACGAGGGTTTTAGCCGTCATAGTGCTGAATATGAGGATAGTGAACTCGTGGAGGAGGAAATCAAGCGTCTCAAGGCTCTTTTGGGCTTTAGGGAGAGTATTTCTGAGCCTCAAAACATGGAAGATTTAAATAAGTTATTTGGTTTGGATAATAATAATAACCGTTATGAACCATTCTGAAGAAATAAAAGCTAAGCTAGATATTGTTGACATTGTTAGCGAATATCTTAGCTTAAAAGCCGCTGGGTCTAATTTCAGAGGACTATGTCCTTTTCACAATGAAAAGACCCCGTCTTTAATGGTGTCGCCAGATAAACAAATCTGGCATTGTTTTGGTTGTGGTAAAGGTGGCGATTTAATTTCTTTTGTTATGGGAATGGAAGGTTTAGATTTTGTGGAAGCTTTAAAATTTTTAGCTCCTCGAGCTGGAGTAACCATTGATGACAAAAACTTTTCTGATAACTCACAAAAAAACAGACTATTACAAATCATGGAGCTTAGTCGTAAATATTATCATTTTGTTTTGAAATCAGCTAAAGCTAATAAGGAGGAGATTAAAAGAATTAAAGAATATTTAGCTGGTAGAGGATTAGATGAAGAAGCTATTGATTTTTGGCAAATTGGATATAGTCTTGATAATTATGATGATCTTTTAAATTTCTTGCGTAGCAAGAAATTCCGTGATGATGAAATACTAGCAGCGGGAATAACTTTCAAGAGTGAAAAGGGAAAGCATTTTAATCGCTTTCGTGATCGTATTATGTTTCCCATCAATGACATCACAGGAAACACCGTAGCTTTTACTGCTCGAATAAATCCTTTTGTTAAAGATGATAAAGGTTTGGGTAAATATATTAATAGTCCGCAAAGTTTGGTCTATGACAAAAGCAAAATACTCTTTGCTTTAGATAAGGCAAAGACAGCTATTAGAGAACAAGATGAAATTATTTTAGTAGAGGGCCAAATGGATGCCATCTCTTGTCATAATGCTGGGTTTAAAAACGTAGTAGCAGTATCAGGTACAGCTTTAACCACAGCTCAGTTGACTTTAATTAAGCGTTATACTAAAAATATCATTTTAGCCTTTGATCAAGACTCGGCTGGTGTTAATGCCACCGATAGGGGAATAAATGAAGCTTTAAAATCTGATTTTAGATTAAAGGTAGCCATTTTCCCAATTGGCAAGGACCCAGATGAAATTATTAGAGAAAACCCAGAGATATTTAAAAAAGGAATTGAAGAAGCACTTGATATTATGCGTTATTATATGGAGCGGGAGTTTAAGGGGGTTGATATGAGCGATGTTAGACAGAAGAATAAGGCAATACAGAAAGTGTTAGAAATTATAGCTAAACTGTACAACAAAGTTGAACAGGATTTCTGGATTAAGGAATTATTGTCTTTGAGTAAGGTGGATGAATCTTCTTTGAGAGAAGAATTGAATAAGATTATTAAGAAAGAAGAGAAAAATGAGTCCAGAGAAGCTGATAGAAAGAAGGACAATAATTTGTCTAATTCCTTTGTTCAATTGGAAGAATTAAGTTGGGTTGATAAATTGATGGAAAATCTTCTATCACTACTTCTAAAGTTTAATGATCATTTTTCCTATGTTTCTAATAACTTAGATTTAAATTTTGTCTCTGGTCGTTACCGTGAGTTTTACAATTACGCCTTGATTTATTATAATAAAAATAAGAAGATTGACTATTTAGGGCTACTTGAAGCTTTAGAGTCAGAAAAACAAGAAGATTTGGCTGAGGTTTTAAAGAAATTAGCTTTAATCTCTGAATTCTATCAAGAACAGGAGGATTTTTCAGCCGCTAAAGCCAAAGAAGAAATTATTAAAAATATTTTAGATATAAAAAGAAACTTTTTTAAAGAAACTCTCAAATTGGAAAACGATAAATTAATGTTAGCTGAAAGAAAAGCTGACAACGAAGCCATAACTGAGAGCTTAAAAAGAATTAAGGATCTAAATGATGAGTTAAAAAAAATAATGTAATATAAATTATGCCTAAAACTAAAAAAATTATCAAAGACAAGAAAAAGATTGTGAAAAAAGTGAAGGCCAAGGTTACAAAGCCACTAAAGAAGGTAATAAAGAAAAAAGAACTTAAGAAGGTGGTGACAAAGAAGAAGGTGCCAGCAAAAAAACCAGTACTTGTAAAAAAGAAAGTTAAAACCCCAGTAGTTAAGAAAAAAACTGCTGAGCTTAAAGTTAAAAAGACGCTTGATAAGAGAGAAATCTGGAAAAACGTTGCTCCACCAGCTCCAGCTCCAAACGAAGAGCAAATCCTTAAGGTTATTGAAAAGGGCCGAATGCGTGGATTTCTAACTGAAACAGAAGTCTTGTTTTTGTTTCCTTCAGTTGAGGATTATATTTATGATTATGAAATATTCTTGAGTCGTTTAAACGATGCCGGGGTAAAGTTATTGGAGGATTCAGGTAACCTATTATCCGGAGCTATTGAAAATGCTTTAACTGACAAGCAAAAGAGTGATTCTCAATTATCAGTTGATTTTTCTAATTTAACTTCTGATTCTATTCAAATATACTTAAAGGAGATTGGAAAAATTCCATTGCTTAGTGCTGAAGAAGAAGTAGAGTTAGCTAAAAGAAAGGATAAAGGGGATAAGGATGCTGAAAGAAAGATGATTGAAGCTAACTTAAAATTAGTTGTGTCTATTGCTAAGAAATTTTCTGGTGTTAAAAGTTTAAGTCTATTAGATTTAATTCAAGAAGGAAATATTGGTTTGTTTAGAGCAGTTGATAAGTTTGAATACCAAAAGGGTTTTAAATTCTCAACCTATGCTACTTGGTGGATTCGTCAGGCCATTACTCGAGCCTTAGCTGATCAATCTCGTACTATTCGTATTCCAGTTCATATGGTAGAAAATATTAATCGTTATCAACAAGCTCGCCGATTTTTGGTGCAAGAATTAGGCCGTGAACCAATGGCCGAAGAAGTCGCTGCTGAAATGGGAGAAGATATTGATAAGGTAAGATATATTATTAAAATCTCTCAAGAAACTATTTCACTTGAAACTACCATTGGTGATGATGATGATAATTCTACCCTGGAGGACTTTATCGAAGATGTAAAGAATGATTCACCTGATAGAATTGCTGCTTTGCAATTACTACGTGATTACGTTAAAGAAATTATGGTTAATCTTTCTCCTAGAGAACAGAAGATTTTAGAGATGCGTTTTGGTTTAGTTGATGGCGTAGCTCATACCTTAGAAGAAGTAGGGCAAGAGTTTGAAGTTACTCGTGAACGTATTCGTCAAATTGAAGCTAAAGCTTTAGAGAAAATTAGACGAATGCAGAATAAGAGTTTAGAAAAATTAAGAGACTTTTAAAATAATATTAAAAATATGAAAAACAAAAATCCTAAGTATGCTTTTTTCTATCTACTGTCTTTAGTAGCTTTAATATTTATGTCTATTTTTTCGGCAGTAGTTGTTTTTCATATTATTGATAAGAGTATTTTTGATGCCTTGACTACCAATAATTCATATAATAATCAAAGCCTATTACGTTTTGCTATTTCTGCTTTGCTTATCTCCACTCCAGTCTTTTTTCTTTGTGCTTTAACTATTAACAAAGGACTCAAGAAAGGGGATTTAGAAAAGGAGTCACCTCTAAGAAGCTGGTTAACCTATTTTATCCTAGCTGTTTCAGCTGTAGTTATTCTTGGCTCAATTGTAGGTATTGTTAACGATTTTCTTTCAGGTGAGATGACATTAAAATCAGTCTTGCAATTACTTACCGTAATTATTATTGCCGCTTTAGCTTTTAGTTTCTATCTCTATGATATTAAGAGAGAAAATGTTTCTAAGGGAGATAGAGTGATAAAAATATTTTTCTTTTCTGCATTAACTTTGGTTGTTGCTATCTTTATCTCAGCTTGGTTTTTTGTAGAATCACCTAAGATGGCCAGAGAAAGAAAGTTTGATAATATTTTGTTAAACAATATTACTAGCATTGAGAGTTATATAAATAATTATTACAAGGAGAATAATAAGTTACCGGAAGACTTAAATGTTTTAAAGGGAAGTTTGTCCTCTGGTTATGATAGCCAAGTCTTTACTGATCTTTTGAGTGGGGAAGAGATAAGGTATAATAAGCTGGGAGATGATAAGTTTGAATTGTGTGCTAATTTTAGAACTGATAGTTATGAAAGCCAAAGAAATGTGTCATATCCAATGTATAAGGATGATTCATTGAAGATTTATGTCAAAGGAGATAATTGTTTTAAGGGGAATCTTTGGGTAAAGGAAATAAAGTAGTTGACATATTTTCCTAGTTTGATATTATATTAATTAGTTTTCAAAAAAACTAAATATTCCGAGGTGGCGCAGCGGTAGCGCAGTTGACTGTTAATCAATTGGTCGTGGGTTCGAATCCCACCCTCGGAGCACTGTTGACAAAAGTATATCTATGTGATATACTTTTTTGTTATAGTAGCACTTTTACAAAGGGGTTAAGATTAGGTTAATTATTAAGTTTATTATGATTGGTAGATTTAATAATTAACATAATATTAACCTTTAAAAACGGAAATCATGAATGAAAAATTAGAAAAACTTTTAGAAAAAGGATTCTTTAAAGAAATCGCAATATTATTATTGTGGAATAGTCTTTCAAAGGATGAAAAACAATCCTTATCTTTTGAACAATGTCAATTAGTGGTGTCAAAAAATTCTTTAACAAGCCCAGAGTGGATTGAGGCTTGGGAACTTTTGAAAGCCAAAGCAGAAACCTTTGAAGAATACGGATGGATGTGGAAAAACGCTACTTCAGGTAGCCAGAAAGAACTTGAAATTTGGGAAATTTTGAAAACCAAAGTAAAAACCTTTGAAGAATATGTATGGATGTGGAAACGTATTGCTCCGGATACTCCAGAAAAAGCTGAGTTTTGGGAAATTTTGAAAACCAAAGTAGAAACTTTTTATTTGTGTTTGGAGTTATGGGAAAGTATTGCTCCAGATACTCCAGAAAAAGCTGAGTTTTGGGAAATTTTGAAAGCCAGACCAAAAACTTTTGAAGAATGCAGATGGTTATGGGAGGTTATTGCTCCAGATACTCCAGAAAAAACTGAGGCTTGGGAAATTTTAAAAGCTAAAACAAAAACTTTTAAACAATGCTTAAATTTATGGGGGATTATTGCTCCAGATACTCCAGAAAAAGCTGAGTTTTGGGAAATTTGGAAAGCCAAAACAAAAACTTTTAAACAATATGTATGGTTGTGGGCATATACTACTCCAGATACTCCAGAAAGAGCTGAAGCTTGGAAAATTTTGAAAACCA
>CAYTEZ010000002.1:0-13864 GCA_964437025.1 uncultured Gammaproteobacteria bacterium | reverse complement strand
AACGCCTAATTGATCCACTAGGCCCGACTGACTGTCGGGCCTTTTTTATTTTTTAAAAACTTCCACTGAGCTTGGTGATGCATGCCTAATTTACGTTTGCTTCGTGTACTTGTGCATCTTTTTGCAGGTGACTTAACCTGTGCTTTTTTGTATGGGAAGTTTCTAGAGAGGTTTCTATTAAAGCTGATTCAGAGCGAAATGAGATTTGGCAGATTTTAAAAGCTAAAACAAAAACCTTTTGGGAATACAGGCTTTTGTGGAAAAATACTTCTGAAGAGGAATTAGAGAAAGCTGAGCTTTGGGAGACCTTAAAATCTAAAATAAAAAATTTTGATCAATGTCAGGATTTATTTCGATATATTTCCTCGGACAGTCCAGAAGGATCTGAGATTTTAAAGATTTCAAAAGCTAAAGTAAAAACCTTTGAAGAGTGCCTGTCTTTATGGGATTATTTTGAAAATTTTGAAGAAGTTCCTGTAGATAGCAAAGAAAAAACTGAGATTTTTGAAATTTTGAAAGCTAAAGCAGAAAGCTTTTATGAATACCAGTGGATATGGGGAAATATTCCTTTGAATAATTCCGAAGAAGCTGAGATTTGGAAAATTGTAAAAGCAAAAGCAGAAGAGCTGCTTTAGCTAAAAAGTTAAAGACGGTGAGGTTATTTAATTATAATCAATATCCGTCTTTTTTAATTCTTCGAAATTCCAATCTTCTCTAAACTTATCATACTAATTATAACCAGTGGATAAATATTAAATAATTCGGAAAATATGTAATCTGGGGAGCTCTGTTTACAAAAGTATATCTATGTGATATACTTTTTTGTTAGACTGGTTCATTAAAAAAGAGGTTAAATTTGGTTAATTATTAAGCTTATTAAAATAGTGGGTTTAATTATTAACCAAATATTATATATTAACCTAAATTTATGTAAAATGAAACGGAAAAGATTCAAAGAAAAAACAAAGAATATTTTGATATCCTTTGGTAACATTTTTTTAATTTTGTTTGTTATTGCAGTATTTGCAACTATTACAGCTTTAACAGGGAAGCTGCTAAATTATTCTCCTTGGTCGTTATTAATAAATGACATCATTTTTATTTTTGCAGTTTATAAATTTGTTAATGAATTTTATTATAGTGAGTATAGTGAAACTAACAAAAAAAAGAAAAAATTTTGGACATATTTTCTTATTATTTCGATTTTGTTGGGAGTAATTGTTTCTATCGGTATTTCTTTGGAGCATCCTTGGGCAATACTTAATATAGTAGCTTTAATATTTTTATTTTTATTTTGTTTGATAATATTTATTATCAATGCCGCAAAAAAAAGAATTTAATCTAAATTCATCTACTAAGGATCTTTATAAGGGGTCCTTTTTAATTATAATTGATTTTAGTTCTAGCATCCTTCAACCCTCGGAGCAAAGATAAAAGGCCTAATTTCATTAGGTCTTTTTTAATACCCCAGATGGGAATTAGAACTTACTATTATAATGTTGCAATAGAAATTTGAATATGGGTGGAGAGAATTTTACAAAATAGTATTTTTATGGTACTTTTATTATATAAATAAAATATAGGTTGATATAATTTAAGTGATATTATAATCTAATTTAAAATAAAAATTTATGAAAAAATTATTTATTATTTTTGTGTCAATCGTTGTTTTGTTATTAGCAAGCGTTGTTAATGCTGAAGAAATGTCTTTGTCTGAAAAAAAAGTTATTAATATAGATAATAATTTAGGAGCCAACTTGAAGGGAAAAATATTGTTACAGGTAGAAAGCAATGGCGAGGCTTGGTATTTTAATCCAATCAATAGTAAGGCATATTCTTTAGGTAAACCGTCAGACGCCTTTAATGTTATAAGACAACAAGGTGTAGGTATAACTAATAAAAATCTTAATAAAATTCCAGTAGCCGAGACCTCTTTATTAAATTTAATAAACATAGATTCGGACAACGATGGATATAATGATAAACAAGAATTACAAAATGGCTATAATCCATATGGTGGTGGCAAAATAGCGATAGATAACAAATTTGCTAACCTCCATAAGGGAAAAATATTTCTGCAAATTGAGTCTCATGGAGAGGCTTGGTATGTAAATCCTGTAAACGGTTCAAGATATTATTTAGGTTCTCCTACAGATGCTTTTATTGTTATGCGTAATCTTGGTCTGGGAATTAGTAATAAAAATTTAAATAAAATAATCAATAAAAATGTAGAAACAGATCAAAAAAATAAAGAAGAACATGAAAATAATACTTGTGTGGGGCTAACTAAATGTCTTAAATATAGAAATGTGGAAATTGCTTGGGAGCTCCCCGCAAATGCTATGGAAAACATTGCAAGTATTAATAATAGTAAAGAAATTAGTAGCCAATACGTTGAGGAATCTATTGTCTCTACAAAAAAAGCTCTAGATAAATATCCGAGTGGCGTATTAAATAGGTATCTTAACCGAATTTATTTACTTGATAGTTTGTCCGTAGATAATATCATGGCTGGCGGAACGGCTGATATTGTTACTCGTAGCATATTTATTGTTCCCAATATTCAGTCTGGCGATAGAACATCAGAGCAAATTGTTCATCATGAACTTGCGCATATTTTATTTATAAATCCTGACAATAGCTATTGGTTAGCAGTAGATTTTAAAGATGAGTTTAGTGCAGTAAATACTAGTAGTATTAATTATGATAAAAAAAATATTGTTAACATCAAAAATATACATTCTTTTAGTCCAGCGCTCGCTGAAAATGGTTATTTAACTTATTACTCTACTTATAGCGTAGAAGAAGATGTGGCCCAAATGGCTGCAAATATGTTTAAAAACAACAGTGATGTGTTAGGAACAGATTTTTGGGAATTAATTGATAATAACTCTAAATTAAAAGAGAAGTTTAAACTTATGGTAAGGTTCTATAGTGAAAGAGATTCAAAATTTTTTAATGAAGAATATTTTAGAAAAATCAGCCAAAAATAATTTGTTAGTTATCCAGATTAAAAACTATACTTGAAATTAAGTGTTGTCAAGCTATTGAACTATTGTGAAGCTATTGATTTTTGCTCAAATAACTGGTTAAATAAAATTAAGGAGTTATAAATTGATTTTAAAACTATGATGAAATTTGAAGGAAATTACAATAATAAATCAGAGCAGTATTCTAAAGGAGAATTAAAGTGCGTTTTTGATAATTTATCTAGCCATCACATTGATTCTGTTAAATCGATAATCGATTATTTGGCTGTTTATTTAGATCATAAAGTTTTAACTAAGTTTAAAAAAATTCCACAACATAATCCTGGGTCACATGCAATGTTGTTTCCACAATTTAAAACTTCCGAAGACTATGATAGTATTACTATTAATACTGATTTTGAAAATAAGAGTCAAATTCCATATTATTTTATTCATGAATTGGGGCATGCTTTTGAGCTTCAAATTGAAAGTATTGCTAGAAATAATGATATAAATATTTATCCTCCAGAAAAAAATATAGAAGATGAATGTTTTGAAGATTACCAGTATGGTGAATTTCAAGCTGATTTTTTAGTTGCTTATATAGTTAATCCTGATTTTGTTAAAAATAATAGTAAGAATGATATTCAAAAAAATATGATTAAAGTTTTTGATAAACTATTTGTTGAAAATAATTTTAAAGAGTTAAGAAAAACTTTACATAATAATGATTTAAAATATCAACAAGAAATAGAGGAGCAAATTAGAACAAAAAAAATTGATAAACCGATTTGGTTGGAGGAGGGTTATGAAAACACTCCTATTTATTATCGGGCCTTTGATAAAGAAGTTAGAAAAAGATATGGAGAGTATTTTCATAATTTAGAAAAAAAATATCAAAATGATATATAAAATAATTTTATTTTTTTATAAAAATATGTTATTATTTATATATTAATAATTTATATAAATGTTTATCTAATCTTTAATAATATGAAAAAAATAATCATTTTTTTGTGTATAATTGGTTTTTGTTTTCCTTTTTACGCCAAGGCGGTTCAAGATGAGCCTGTAATTATAAATAGTATAGAAAAAAATCTTTCTTCTCGATTAAATGTAATATTGTCTTACGGCTGGGATTCTATTTTTTACCAAGATCATTGGGTTGATATTGTTATCAGGGAAAATGATGAAAATGGTGCGGTGTTGTTTAGTGATTCTTATTTATTCCACTATAATGAAATGAGTCCCGCTGCTCCTCTGGGGGGAAAGAAAACGGCTTATTTTGATTACAAAATTTTGCCAGATAGAAAATATTATATAAAAGCTACTGTTAAATATTTCAAGTCTTCCGAATTAACATATAGTTCGAAGGACATTATTATTGGAGAAAACATTAATCAAAATTCGCTGTCTGGCATGAAACCGGATCTTGAAATTGCTCCTAATTCTATAAAAGTTTATAATGAAGATGTTGAAAAAAATAATTTTTTAATGTTGAATTATATAAAATATAGTTATAGCAATCTTAGCGAAAAACAAATTACAGATAAATGGATAGCTAGAACAGAAATATTTAAAAAGTCATTATCTGGTGAAAAAATTTATGATTATTCAAATTCTGTATACGTTTTGAATAATATTATAGGAGAAAATGCTTTTTTTGATGTTGATGGAAAAAAATTATTTACAAATGGGGAAAATTATGTGGTTCGTATTACTCTTGATAGCTCTAATGTAATTAATGAAAGCAACGAAGACAACAATAGTGCTACTTTAAGTTTTGTATTTAATCCCAAAAGTGGGGTTAATAATTATTCTACAAACAATCATGCTCTTCCAGTTGTTTCTTCTCCAAATTCAGAATTCTCTAAAAAACATCTTGGAAAAATATTTCTTCAAGTGGAATCTCGTGGGGAAGCTTGGTATATTAGCCCCAAAGATGGTAAAAAATATTATATGGCTGATGGTCCAACTGCCTATAATGTAATGAGGAATTTAGGAGTTGGTATAAGTAATAAAGACTTAAATAAGATAAAAACTGATGCTAATTTTCGCAAGAAATATATTGGCAAGATATTTCTTCAAGTAGAGTCTCATGGTGAAGCTTATTATATTAGCCCCGACGGCCGTTATAATTATCTTAAAGATGGTTCTGCTGCTTATAATCTTATGAGAAAATTTGGCCAAGGTATTACCAGTACCGACCTTAATAAAATCACGGCCGGGGAATTATAAATAATAAATTAAATGACTAATTCTAAAAAAAATAAGAGGAAGGGTATTTTATGGTTAGTTTTGCCAGGTTTTATATTTTTGGTTACTTTTCTTATAACATCAACTTTTCGTTATATTTTTAAGGTGATAGAAAATGAAAAACTAATTTCCTTTTTTGAAATAACTGGGTTAGTTTTAATGTTTATAAATTTTTGTTCTCTTTTAATCGTGCCTTTTGGAATTTTTCAGGGTGTTAGATTTTTAAATAAAAAAGAAGAAGAAAAAAATAAGATATTTATTAATAATTAATTATAAAAATTATGAATTATTATTTTAGAGCTTTTAAAAATTATATTAATTTTGAAGGTGTAGATAGTCGTCCTCAATATTGGTATTTCATTTTATTTCATTTTATCTTTTGTGGTGTTTTGGGAATTATAGATTCAATTTTAGGTTTTGATTTATTTATTTACCTTTATGGTTTGGTCGTGTTTATTCCTAGTTTGGCTATAGCAGTTAGAAGATTGCATGATATCGGAAAATCAGGTTGGTGGTTATTAATTAGTTTAATTCCTATTATTGGCTATATTTGGCTGATAATTTTATTTGCCACTAAGAGTAAACCCGAAAATAATAAATATTATATTAAAAAGTAGTAATTTAAAATAGAGATGATTTCTGATTAAAGACCTAATTTCATTAGGTCTTTTTCTATACCCTGGATGGGAATTAGAACCTGCTGCTAACTATTGATTTTTAAAATAATTTATGTTAATTTGATAAATCACATTAACAATTAAAAAATTAAAATAGGAGAGAAATCATGAAAATAGATAATTTATTGTTATTTGAAATTTTAGAAAATTGTTATCCAGAAGATGAGATTTTTTCTAAGGATTTGGAAATAATTAGTGATAAAAAAATTATTATTACTTATTATTTTCCATCATACAAAAGAGCAAAAAGAGATATCTCTTATGTCTCTGCTAATCAAATAATCCCAGCTATTTTAGAGGGATTGTTTGTAGCTTCTGGTAATTATGTAAAAAGTGGCTCAGACAAATTAATCAACTTTAATTATGAAGTTTTTCCCGAAAAAATGTGGGATGCAATTTTTAGAGAATTTGATAAGCTTGTTTTTTTAAAAAAAATACCAAAAGAAGAGTCCATAGAGATAATATTCGAAGTTTTAAAGACTGAGAAAATAAAAAATTATTTTGTTTTTAGCTTCAAGTTTTCTGGGCCAGTAAGGGGATTTGCTAAGTGTCTTATTCCCATTTAGTTTGTTAGGGTTTCTTGGATGGGACCCTTTTTTATTTAATATATGGTGAGTTAAGTGGTAGGGCAAGCTAAACAAGTTCTAATATCCTCCAGCACTCGGAGTGAAGATAAAAGGCCTGATTTCATTATGTCTTTTTTAATACCCTGGATGGTAATTAGAACTTACCATTATAGTGTTGCAATAGAAATTTGAATATGGGGGGAGCTCTATTGACAAAAGTATACTAATTCAGTATACTTTTTTGATAGTTAAAATAATTGTAGAACCTTTAAAAAATAAAATATGGAAAGTAATTTAGAGTATTGTAGCAAAAGGAGCTGGATAACTTTATGGCTTGGACTAGGATCTAGCTCTTATGTCAGAATTATGGAGGCTTATCAATATCTTTTAAAATGTTATTCAGAGCCTCACAGAAAATATCATAACCTTGAACACATTAATCATTGTTTAACTGAGTTTAATACTGCTTGGCATTTGGCTTCAGATCCGGATCTCTTAGAGTTAGCTATTTGGTATCATGATATTGTTTATAATATTAATGCTGACGATAATGAAGAACTTAGCGCTCTCTTAGCAGAAAAAGTAATGACCGATTCTGGTTTACCAATCGACTCAATTGAAAAAGTAAAGAATATTATTCTTGCTACTAAACATGATAAAATTCCTGAAAGTTTTGATGCTAAATTGATGTTAGATATCGATATTTCTAATCTGGGTCAGGTTGATAAATTTGAAGAAACAAATAGGCTAGTTAGAGAAGAATTTTCTTCAGTCCCTCAAGATTTATTTGTTGCTGGTAGAGTTAATATCTTATCTAAATTTTTAAATCGACCAAATATTTATTTAACTGAATTTTTTCAAGAGAAATATGAGAATATTGCTCGAGACAATATTTTAAAGTTAAAATAGATAAAGCACAGTCAGTAGAGGTTCTAATTGAACCTCTTTTTTTATTTTCTTTAATAAACTCTAATGCTCATTGTTAGCATTGCTGCAAGAAGGTTTACGCATTTTTATTTTTTATTCTACTAGATTGTAGAAGTCACCTGTGCCTGCCTTTTGGGGTGGTGTACAGGTTTTTTTAATATAGTTTTTGAAACAAATTTTATAATAAATTTATTAAAAATTTAACTTAGGTTCATATCAAATATTATATAATAAATAATATTTATTTATATAATATGACCACAAAAAACAAAGTTCAAGAATTAGCAATATATCAAGCTAAAAATGGCTCGATTGAGCTTTCTGTTGATTATAAAAAAGATACGATTTGGGCAAGCATAGATGAAATTGCCTTTCTTTTTGATATTAATAAATCAAACGTCTCCAGACATATACAAAATATTTTTGCCGAAAAGGAGCTTGTAAAAGATTCAACTGTTGCGAAAAGCGCAACAGTTCGAAAAAAGGAAGGAGATAGAGAGGTGGAAAGAAGAATTGAATATTATAGTTTGGATATAATTATAGCCATAGGTTATAGAGCGAGATCGACGAAGAGGGCTACAGAATTTCGTAAATGGGCTACAAAAACATTAAAACAACATATTACTCAAGGGTTTACTATTAATAAAAATATAATAGATAAAAATCGTCAAGAATTTTTGAAAGCAGTAGAGGATATAAAATTATTAACTAAAGATAACCAAAATTTTCAAACGGGTGATATTTTAGAGTTAATTAAATCATTTTCTTATACCTGGTTTTCTTTGGATAAATATGATAAAAGTTCATTTCCTAAAACAGGAACTAAGAAAAAAATTAATATTACCTCCAGGGATTTATATCAAGAACTGGCTAAGCTTAAAAAGGAATTAATGGACAGGGGAGAGGCTAGTGAAATTTTTTCTCAAGAAAAAACTCGCGGAAATTTAGAAGGAATAATCGGAAATATTTTTCAGGCTGTTTTTGGTCAGGAGGTTTATAAAACAATAGAAGAAAAGGCAGCTCATCTCCTTTACTTTATAATTAAAAATCATCCCTTTAATGATGGTAATAAAAGAAGCGGAGCTTTTGCTTTTATTTGGTTTTTAAATAAAGCCAAGTTTAATTTTAAAGACAGAATTAATCCAGAATCCTTGGCCACCTTAACTATACTTATAGCTGAATCTAACCCAAAAGATAAAGAAAAAATGATAGGAATAATTTTGCTTTTGTTAAATATTAGATAGATATAAAAAAATAATAGCTATTATAGTGCAAGTTTTTTTATACTAGGAAACCCTGGACTTTAGTCCGGGGAGGAGGTTATTCTATATTCAATTTTAACTCCTTGTTTTAGTATGAATATATGATATACTCATTATGTGCTCAAATTAAAGCACTATTTAGCTATTTATTATAAGACTAAATAAAATTAATAATATATTTATGGGAAATTTTAATCGAGACAGAGGCTCTAGAGATAGAGGTAGTTTTGGTCGAGGTGGTGACAGAAGAAGTAGAGGTGGTGATTCTAGACCAGAAATGCACAGAGCTACTTGTGCGGAGTGTGGTGCTAGTTGCGAAGTTCCTTTTAAACCAACTGGAGGTAAACCAGTTTATTGTAGTAATTGTTTTTCTAATAAAGAAGGTTCTGCTCCAAGAAGATCAAATGATAGAGAAAGATCAAGATCAATGTTTGGTTCTGATAGAGGAGAAAGAAGAATGTTTGAAGCTGTTTGTGATGGATGTGGTAAAGACTGTGAGGTTCCCTTTAAACCATCAGAAGATAAGCCAGTATACTGTGATGAATGTTTTGGAAAAAACAATGATTTACGAAGAAGTGAACCTAAAAGAAATGAAAGTAGAGGAAACTCTTCTGACAACTCTCTTACTAAACAGATTGAAGCTTTAAATTCTAAATTGGATAAGGTTATACAATTATTAACTCCAAAGGATAAGAAGGAAGAAGTTATCAAATTAGCTCCTCAAGGAACTAAATTAGCTCCTAAAGAGATTAAGAAGGAGAAGACTGTTAAGGTTGTAAAGAAAGAAGTAAAGAAAAGCTCTAAGAAGCCAGTAGTTAAAAAGGCTAAGGTTTTAAAAAAGAAGGGTAAATAATAGGGGGCTATAAGAATATAAAAAAGACTGTTTGTTTCAAGCAGTCTTTTTTTGTTGTTGGTTTAATAAAAATTTATAATAAATTTATAAAAAATTATAGTTATCTTCTTTTATGATTTGTTATTATAAATATAGATTTTTATTTATTTATCTTTTTATAATATTTATTAAAAATATGTCTATTCAAGATATTTCTAATATTATTGGAAATTTTTCTCAATTGCTCTTGGTTGTTTTGGGCTTGTTTGTGTTTTTGCAAATTAAAATTGCTAAAGATTCTTTTAAAACACAGTGCGAGCGTGATGCTATTTCCAGATCAATGGATTTGGCTGGTTTGTTTGCAGAAAAAATAATACCAAAGATGGATGTTTATTATGAACATATGAAGGATGAAAAAATTACTCTAAGTGTTTATGAGTTATCTGATTTTTGTATGAGTGATATTGATTCTTTGAGTCCAGATAAAAAGGACAAATGTAAATCTGATATTAGATTTTTTAATGAAAACAAGGAATTAAGAAAAGAGTGTATATATATTTTTAATGACTTAGAGGCGCTGGCTATCAATTTTACAAAGAGATTAGCTGATGAAGAATCTTTATTTACGGCTTTGTCTCAAGCTTATTGTAGTTTTATTGAAAAAAATTATGCTGTTGTTTGTTTATGTAGAAAAACAAAAAATGATTTATTTTATGTTAATATGATTGATGTTTACAAAACATGGTCACAAAGAATAAAATTAAAAGGATTATTGGTAGAAAAACAAGGACTTGATAATAAAGTTGCAGAAATTAATAAAATATGTAATAATAAATACACACCTAAAGGTGTTTAATATTAAATATATGGTATTTAACGATTAAAAAATAGACCTAATTAAGGTCTGTTTTTTTTGATTTGAATAAAATGTTATAATATTATTATAAATATATAAAAATGATAGTTTTATGAAAAATAAATTTTTATTAATCTGTGGTGTATTTGGAGTTGGAAAATCTACAATTATCAAAAAAATTATTTCTTTAGATGATAGGTTTGTTTATATTTCTCCTTTTGTTACTAGGCCGCTGAGATTAGGTGAAGTTGATAAGATTAGTATAAGCGAAGAGGAATTTGCTATTATGGAAAAAAATCAAGAATTTTTAATTGTAAA
This sequence comes from uncultured Gammaproteobacteria bacterium, assembly GCA_964437025.1. Lineage (GTDB taxonomy): Bacteria > Patescibacteriota > Patescibacteriia > Patescibacteriales > UBA12465. The sequence continues at coordinate 3,201 of CAYTEZ010000002.1, read as the reverse complement.
TGAATTTTTTGGAATTAAATATGGGACACCAAAAGGTAAGGTTTTGGAATGTTTTAAAAATAATAGTTTTCCAATTTTAGATTGGCAGGCTAAAGATATAGAAAAGATTATGTCCTTTTTTAAAGAGGAGTTGTTTATTGTTTATTTAATGCCGCCGTCAATTGAAGTATTAAAGGATAGAATTACTGATAATAGAAATAATTATATTGAACGTCTTGAAGAAGCAAAAAGGGAAGTAGAGAGTTTAGAAGAAGCGGATTTTAATAAATTTATTAATTTATTTATTGTAAATGAAGAGGGAAAAGAGGTTAAGGTGGCTGAAAACGTAATAGAAAAGTTTGTTGCTTTTTAATAACTGTTTAGGGGTATATTAAATAATGACTATAGTGCAAATGGTCTTATTTTTAAGAGATTTATTTAGGTCTCTTTTTTTGTATGTTTTCTCTATTGACAAAAGATATCTAATATGTTATAATTAAATAGTTCGTTATTGTTCTTTAATATAAAAATTTAGTTATTTAGTTTTATTAGGTTTTCTTAGTCTCTTTATTTGGGCCTGAGAAAACCTAATAAAATAATTAATAATAACCTAAATTTTTTAAAAATGAAAAAAGTATTTTTTGCAATTATTATCGTGTTAGCCATTGCTAGCGTTGCTACATCATGTGAAAGAAAAAGTGGAAGAAGAACTTCTCCAGTTAGAACAGAAATTAAAGACACAATCTGGGTTACTCCGGAAAAAATTGGAGTTACAGATTTGACTAAAAAGTTTATCCCTTTTCCGGATTATGATGGTGGAACCGGTATTGAAGTTTCTTTCTTGATTGGTGTACAATCAGCGGGAAAAGTTTATGAAGTTAAATACTTCGAAAGTGTATTTTTTCGCGGAGAAAAAACGATAGAAGAATCCTGGAATACTAAAGAAGTTGTTAATACTTTAAGTAATTACCAAGACTTTTGTTTGGTTGGTTGTCAAAATTTTAAAGTTGCTCTTTTAAAAGGAGAAATTGTTAAAATAAAAACCGTATCAAGGTTTATAGGTAATGAGTTTTTTCCAGAAAAAACCATTTGGCAAAGAAAATTCTAAAGCCAATTCTTTAATGAAAAAAATTTAAAAGTGGATATTAAACATCCACTTTTTTTATTTATCACTTATTGACAATAAATTACATTTATGATATAGTATTTAGGCTCTTAAAGTTCATTTAAATAAATAAACCGTGGAAAAAATAATTTTCTTTTTATTACTAGAAGTAATCAATTGGTCTATAATGCCGTATGAAATTTTTGTTTTAAAGTTTAGCTTTAAACAAAGTTTGGTTTGTCGATTACTTACAGTAATCACCGATATTATATTCCTATTTTATTTTCTAGATCTTGATGTCATTTGGACAGCAAAATCTTCTTATGAGGGATTTGAACATATTTTTGCTGGGATTAAAATGGTTCCAGCTTCAGTATTATTTCTTTTTGTGAAATTACTTTTTGTTAATCAAGTAATAATAAGGTTTTTGCAAAAGTTGAAAATAAAAATCTCAATAATATCATGGGGAAAGATAGGATTATCAATCCTTAGTTCTATAGCTCTAAATCTAATTGCCGGAACAATATATTCCATATTTAGAGTAGAGCTCTTATCTTTCCTAAAAACACTTATAGCTATGTTTTAATTAACATAGCTTTTTTATTTGATTTTTTATTTCTTTTTGCTATAATATATCTATCTCAAAGGATATATAATAATTAATAATAAAAAGATGGCACTTAAACCACATAGAGTTGGCAAAAGAAAAAATAGTAAATCTCACAAAACAGCTAAAAGATTAGAGATTAAAAGAGTAATGTTAGAAGAAAAGGCTGCTAAAAAGGGGATTAAGAAAAAATAGATTTCTTTGTTAAACAGATAAAAACAAGCTTTTAGCTTGTTTTTTTGTAATAAAAATAGCTATTGACAAAAACTAATTAATAGTTTATAGTTAGTCGTTGCTAAAATAGCAACTTTTATAGTGTATTACTATAGAAAAAGTTCTTAAACAATTTAAATTTTTTTATTATGGAAAGTATTTCTTCTTTTCTTCCTATTCTTTTTGCCTTAGGTGGCATTTTTGTTTTATGGCTTTTATTGGCTATTTGTTTTCGGGTTGTTGTTCCAACAAACATGGTTCACATTGTTCAGAGTAAAAAATCAACCACTTCTTATGGTACTGGACAAGAAGGCAGTAATGTTTATTATGCTTGGCCATCCTGGATCCCTAATTTTGGTGTTACAGTTATAAAATTACCGGTATCAAATTTCAATCTTTTTTTAAAAGATTATGATGCCTATGACAAGGATAGAGTTCCTTTTGAGGTAGATATAACTGCTTTTTTTAGAATTAAAGACACTAGTAAGGCTGCTCAACGCGTAGAAAGCGTTGAAGAACTTCACAGTCAATTATTATTAATTGTTCAAGGAGCGGTAAGAAAAGTTTTAGCTTCTGACGTTATTGACGCTATCATGTTAGAGCGTTCCAAATTTGGTGAACAATTTACTTCTGAGGTTAGTGAACAATTATCTGAATGGGGAATTGAATCTGTTAAATCAATGGAGCTTATGGATATTCGTGATGTAGACGGTAGCAAAGTAATCTCTAATATTATGGCTAAAAAAACCTCTCAAATTGAAATGGAGAGTCGTAAAGAGGTGGCCAGTAACAACCAAATTGCTGAAACAGCAGAAATTGAAGCTAAACAAAATGTTGAAATGCGACAACAAGAAGCTGAAGAAGCTGTTGGTCGTCGTACCGCCGAAAAAGAAAAAGCTGTTGGTATTTCTAGGGAGTTGTCAAAACAAGAAGTTTTGTCTCAAGCCAAAGAAACCAAAACTAGAGACATGGATGTAAGAAGGGTTGAAACTATTAAGTTGGCGGAAATAACCAAAGATGAACAAGTAGTATTAGCTGAGCAAACAAAACAAACAACTATTATTAATGCTGAGGGTTACCTTGAAGCTAAGAAAAAAGAAGCTGAAGGTATTACTGTTGAAGGTGCTGCTAAAGCAGAAGCTGAAAAATTAATGCAATTAGCTCCGGTTGAAGCTATGATTACTTTAGCTAAAGAAATTGGTAACAATCCTGGTTATCAACAATATTTAGCAACCATTGAAAGTGTTAAAGCTTACATGTTGGTTGGCGAAAAACAAGCCGAAGCTTTAAAAGAAGC
>CAYTEZ010000001.1:62368-68511 GCA_964437025.1 uncultured Gammaproteobacteria bacterium | reverse complement strand
CAGTCAAGCCAATGATAACTTTCTTGTTTGACATGTTTGTTTTATTATTAATTATTATATATTACTTTTTTAGTGTGATATCTTGAAGACCTCTTCTATAATCCCAATCATCTTGTTCTAGATCACAGTGTAATTTTAAGCTTGGTAATTTTTCTGATAAAGCTTTATACATTTGGTGAGCTATTTTTCTAAGTGTTGGGTGGACTGGTTTTCCAGATCGTAGTTCTACGACATATGTCATAGCTGGTAGACCATAAGATACTCTGCAAAAAACATTAAAACCCATAGCGGTGTAGTATTGTTTGGTCTCTTCTGAAGAAGCTAATTCCTTTATTGATTCTATTTGTTCGGCAATTAATTCTCTGGCTTTTATCTGCAGACTTTCTGGCAGTTGTTCTATGTACCAATTATTAAATCCAAGTTCTGTTGTCAAAAGTGGCATTCGGCAAATTCCGTTGCGATGTCTTTGAATATCTCTAAATGAACCGTAGTCGAGTAGAAATTCAAATGTTATTTGGCCAAGCTCTCCTAAAAATCCAGGTAAGCCTGTTTTTGCTGGTCTATTTTCTAAAATATCCTTAAACTCATATAAATCTTCGTCTTTTATGTTTGTTTTTATTGTAGTTTCTGTTATGTTCTTTGGTTTTAAGAAATTATGTTTGATTGAGACTCCTTTTCGATAATTTTCTTGTTCTTCTTGAATTGCCTGGCTGAAGCTATTTGGATATTTTTCTTGTAGTTGTTTTAAAATATTTTGGGCTATGTTTTGAACTTCCGGTAGAGAATTGTGTCTTAACCAAGTTAATTTGTCATAAGCCTGTCTTAAATTAGTGTGCCAACTCAATTGAGTTGTAATTCCAGCGGGCAAAAATCCACGAGTTATATCAAAGCACCTAGCTTTAATAGCTTTTTCATAAACAACTTCATCTTCTTCTGGTTTTTTGGGGTATTTTGCTTTTAAGTGGTTTTGTACTTCTTCTTGGCTGTCGTTATAAAAAGCCATCCATTTGTCTATTATTTCCTTGGATTGAGTTGTTTTTACGGGGTCAATTATTTCTTGTTTTCCCATATCTATATAACGAGTAGATGTTTCTTGTCCGGAGTATAATTGCCAGTCTTGGATAGCTTTGTCTGCTAAAATTGATAGTTTCTCAATAAAAATAGTGGTGCTACCGCAATCAGCAATACTAGCATGACCATATCCTACATAAAAGGTCTCCATAAATTTGCCAGAACCGCTAGATTTCACTTTCTCAACGTGTTCAACTACGCTTTTTGGGCTTCTGGAATATAGAGCCTGCATCATAGCGGTGTCCTCTGGGCTAAATTCGTCATAGATATAAATATTTGCCATAAAACATTGTTTAATTAATAAATTACACCTTAATAATAACAAATATTTTAGGGCTTAGCAAATGCTTTCTTTTTTAGTTTCTAAGTGGTATAATAACAATAAATTTAGAGCAAAAATTTATGACTAAAAAACTTTATATACTATTATTTTTCTTATTTTTTTTGTTTTGTCCTTGGTTTAGAGTTAGTGCCAGTGTGGCTTCTGACTTATCGGGCAGAATACTGTTGGACGTTGAAAGAAATGGGGAGGCTTGGTATGTCTATCCGGGTGATAATAAGAGATATTATTTAGGTCGTCCCAACGACGCTTTCAAGGTCATGCGAGAATTGGGCTTGGGAATCACGGAATTAGATTTTCAAAAGATTGCTTCAGCTGGTATGGAGGTTGAGGGGGATTTAGAATTGGCTAAAAAGTTAGCTGGCAAGATTATTCTTCAAGTTGAAAAGAACGGAGAGGCTTGGTATATAAACCCACTAACTTTGAAGAAGCATTATTTAGGTCGACCCGATGATGCTTTTGCTATTATGCGAGAATTAGGCTTGGGTATTAATAAAAAGAACTTGTCCTATGTTAATAAAAATACTTTTAACGAAAGTATTAATATGTACAGCTCTTATAAATTTAAAAATGCGGTTAATGTTTTGGGTGATAATTTTTTTGTAGATGTTATTGAAATTAATTTAAACAATCCTAATTTAAAAATTATTACTGATACCGCTAATTCTGAAGATTGTGTTGCCTCTGGTCCAGCTAAACCACTAATTGATTATGTTTTAGAAAATAATGCCTTTGCTGGAATTAATGGAACATATTTTGATACTTCTAGAGCAAAACTAAATTATTATTTTTTTCCAGTTTATAACTCTCGTTTGAAAACATTTATTAATACTAATCAATTAAAATACCCAACTACTGGTCCCATTATGGCTTTTGATGAAAATAATAATTTTTATTATTTTAAAGATAGTCGAGAGTTTGCTGGAGTTTCTCAATTTGAATCTACTTATGGGGTAAAGCTACAAGCGGCGATTGGAAACAAACCTCGGTTAGTTGAAGATGGTAAAAATTTATTAATTGATTGGGAATTAGATAGTAGCCAATCTGATGTTAAAACCATTAGAACGGCTATTGCCTACAAGCCAGGGGCTTTTATAGGGGATAAAGGAACAATATATTTAGTAGTAGCTAGAAAATCAACCGTAGCTGACTTGGCGGAAATACTTAAAGCAATGGAAGTAAAATACGCCATTAATTTAGACGGTGGATCTTCTACAGCTTTGTATTATAATGATGAACATATGGTAGGTCCGGGTAGAAATATACCTAATGTTATATTATTTGCGGAATAAATTTATTTTTAACAATAAAAAAATGTTAACAAATTACAAGAAAAGGTTAGAACAAGAAGGAGTGGTTTATTTGTTGTGTCGAATTTTTCCAGGAGCAGGGGAAACTAAGGTTAAAGAAATTAAAAAGAGTAATGTTGACGGCAAAGACATTGAGATGGTATATATCTCTGTGTCTGTACCAGCTACTAAAAATCAGGCCAATAAGGAAATAGTTAAATTTTTGTCTAAACAGTTTGGTTTGGGTGTAAATAATGTTTTAATAACGGTTGGCAGTACTGATAGAACTAAGTTAATAAAAATAAAAAAATAATTATTAAATATCTTTTATGAATTTATCAATCATTATTGTTTCGTATAATGTTAAAGATAAGTTACAGAAAAATTTAGAATCCATTTTAAATTCTAAATTTAGTGAGGATGAAGATTTTTCTTTAGAGGTTTTTGTAGTTGATAATGCCTCGGTTGACGGTTCAGCGGATATGATAGAAAAATACTTTCCAGAGGTTAAGTTGATAAGAAATGAAAAGAATTTTGGTTTTGCTAAGGCTTGCAATATTGCTATAAAAGAATCTAAGGGAGATTTTATTTTACTTTTAAATCCTGATATGAGACTTTTCCCAGAAACTCTTTACCAATCCTGGAAATTTGCCAAGAAAAACCCTCAAGCCGTCGTCTCTTCTTGCTTATTAGTTGATAGTAATAATAAAACTATTAAACATGTACGTCATTTTCCTAAGTTTTTTGATCAATTAGCTATTGTTTTAAAAATACCTCACATTTTTCCTAAGGTTTTAAAATCTTATCTTTGTACTGACTTTGATTATAATCTAGCTCAGAAAGTTGATTCTGTCCGTGGTTCATTTTTTATGATCAATAAAGAATCATATCAACAATTAAGTGGTTTTGATTTTCCCTTACTTGATGAAAGATATTTTGTCTGGTTTGAGGAAGTCGATTTCTGTCGCCAGATTTATAAAATGGGGGGAGAGGTTTGGTACAACCCTAATGCTTTTTGTCTAGACTATGTTGGTCAAAGCTTTGCTTTGCTTAAAAAAGGTAGAACTCAAAAATATTTTTCTGAGTCGATGTTGAAATATTTTAGAAAGTGGCATCCAGCTTGGCAATATTATGTCTTAAAAGTTATTTGGCCTTTTGGTAAATTTTTGACTTTCATTTTTTCTTCTTTTATTAAACCGAAAAGAGTGAATTAATTAATTTTTTAGTATGGAAAATAGGGTAGCTATTATTTTAATAAATTATAAACAATATGCGCTTAAGTATTTAGCCGATTGTTTAAATAGTTTAAGAGAACAAGATTATTCAGGTGAGACCAAAATATATATTGTTGATAATGCTAGCAGTTTAGAATCTTATCAATTTTTACAAGAACAAGCGCCTGAGGCTGATATTATTAGAAATGAAAACAATGATGGTTTTGCTAAAGGTAATAACGATGCTATCAAAGTTGCTTTAGAACAAAACTATAGTCACATTTTGCTCATTAATATGGATACCATTTCTGATAAGAGCGCTATTTCCAAAATGATGGAGCTTATAGAAAGTGATGAAAAGATTGGAGCGGTGCAAGCTAGATTAATGCTTCATCCTGAAACTGAGCTTGTAAATAGTTTGGGTAATAGTACTCATTTCTTAGGTTTTGGTTATTGCTTGAATTATCGTGATAATTATCAGAAACTTTTAGCTCAAGGAAAAATTAAAAAACAAGAAAAAATCTTTTATCCTTCTGGCGCAGCTGTTTTATTTAAATCCTCAGCTTTAAAGAAGGTTGGTTTATTTGATGAAATTTATTGGATGTATAATGAAGATCAGGATTTGGGTTGGAGAATTTGGCTTAATGGTTACTCTTGCCTTTTGGCGGAAGATGCGATAGTCTATCATAAATATGAGTTTAGTCGTTCGGTTAGCAAATATTATTTTATGGATAGAAATCGGACAATAACTATCCTAAAAAACTATCATATTATAACTTTGCTATTAATTATTCCAGCTGTTATAATTATGGAATTGGGCCTTTTATTCTTTTCTGTCCTTAATGGAAGTCTAAAAGAGAAGTTCAAAACTTGGGCCTATTTTTTCCAAATAAAAAATTGGCAAAGAATTATTTCAGAGCGTCGTCAAATTCAAAATAATAGATGTTTAAAAGAAAAAGAAATAGTAAAGCTAATATCAGGTCGTATTTGGTATCAAGAAGTTGGTAGCCCCTTACTTCGCTTGGCTAATTTCTTTTTAAATATTTATTTTTATTTTGTAAAACTCATTGTTAGATTTTTAAATATTTAGTTTTTATGGATATTTCAATTGTTATCGTTAATTATAAATCTAAAGACAAAACTCGGGAGTGCTTAAAGTCCATTGTTCAATCAGATTTGTCAGACATCAAATGTGAGACTATAGTAGTGGATAATTGTTCGGGTGATGATTTGTCTGATTTAAAAAATATAATTGATTTTAAGTTTATTGCTAGCCCCAAAAATATTGGTATGGGTGGGGGAAATAATTTGGGTATCAAAGAAGCTCGAGGGGAATTTATTTTAATTTTAAACCCAGATACTATTTTATCTAAAAATGCCATTAAGACTCTTTTTGATTATTTGAAAAGCAATAAAGATGTGGCAATTGTTGGCCCTAAATTATTGAATCCTGATGGTAGTTTGCAATATTCTTGTTCTCGTTTTCCTAAAATATATACACCTTTAATTCGTCGAACTTTTTTAGGAAAGATTTTTAAAAAACATGAAGACTTATTTTTGATGAAAGACTTTTCTCATGCTATAATAAAGGAAGTAGATTGGCTGATGGGCTCTTGTTTGCTTATAAGGAGAGAAGGTTTTTCTGGCTTTGATGAAAGATTTTTTATGTATTTTGAAGATATTGATGTTTGTCGCCGGGCACATCAGGTTAATATGAAAGTAATATATAATCCTGAAGCGGTTGTTATTCATTGTCATGCTAGAGCTAGTGCTCAGATGCCGTGGTATCGCTCTATCTTTGAGAGCAAGATAGCTAGAGAACATATTAAATCTTGGTTTAAGTATTTTCTCAAATGGGGAATATAATTAATTTATTTAATTTTAGATATTATGCAAAAAATTAGAAAGGCGATTATGCCAGTAGCTGGTTTTGGAACTAGATTTTTACCAGCCACTAAAGCTCAACCTAAGGAAATGTTACCAGTAGTTGATAAGCCAGTAATCCAATATTTGGTAGAGGATGCTGTCTCAGCCGGTATCGAAGAAATTATCTTTGTTACTGGAAGAGGTAAGAGATCAATTGAAGATCATTTTGATTATTCTTTTGAATTGGAAAATACTTTGGTAGAAAAAAATAAATTAGATTTAGTAGCTAAAATTAAAGAGATAGATTCTTTAGCAAAATTTTCTTATGTTAGACAGGCCATACCCTTGGGGGATGGGCATGCT
>CAYTEZ010000001.1:0-62268 GCA_964437025.1 uncultured Gammaproteobacteria bacterium | reverse complement strand
CTTTAGTATTAAATTTTAAAAAAATGTCATATCGTTTTCGTAACATTTTATTTTTCTCTTTTGTTGGTGTGTTTATAATTCTAACCACTATTTTTTCTTTGTATGCTAGTGGTTATCGTTTGTCAGTTGATAGTTTTCTAAAAGGTCAAATGCCAGTACAAAAAACCGGTATATTAATCTTAGATTCAACCCCCAAAGGAGCCAAAGTAGTTTTAGAGCGTCAATTTAGAGGTTTGTTTTTTGATAATAATGTTTTGAAGAATAAGGTGATAAAGACTCCGTATAAGATAAAGAACTTATTACCTGGAGAATATCTTTTACGCTTAGAAATGGATGGTTATTGGACTTTTGAGCAGAAAATAAATATTTATCCAGGACAATCAACCTATTTAGAAGATATTGTTTTGTTCCAAAAAAATTTACCAGCCCTTTTTTATCCTTCCGCTTCACAAAAAATTTCTCTTGATCCTAATTACCAAAAAGTTTTATTAGAAAATGATAAAACCTTGGTTGATTTAGAGGATGAACAGACAGACAAATTAATGGATCAGGTTACTTCAGCTGAATTTATTGGTGCCCAAAAGATGTTATTAAATGGAGGAATAATTTTCGATTATAGCAAGAAAAAGTATATTGATTGGCCAGAGAATGTTAAGGCTATTTATAGTAAAGTTAAGGTTAGAAATAAAGATTTGTATTATATAAAAGATGATAGAGAATTAAAAATGTCTGGTTTGTCTAAAGAAGAGCCTAAAACAATTTTTTCTCGTTCTAAAATTATTGATTTTGAATTCTATAATAATTTTTATTATTTAGTAGAAAAAAATGAGAATGTTTATTCTCTAAAGGCTTATTACTACAAGAACCAAGAATTGTACCGTGAGTTTATTTTGCCAGCTTCAGATTCTTATGAAATTTTACCGCTTACTGGTTCTTCTCCTTTTGTTTATATTTATAATAAAGATTGGAATAATATTTATGTTATTAATTTGAGCTCACGTTTAAATTCTGTTTGGGCTACCATTGAAGGAGTAAAAGGCTTTAACTTCATTGATAATAATAGTTTAGTTTATTTCACTGATTTTGAAATATTTACTTTTAACTCAGTTTTAGCTGATAAAAGTTTGGTTACTCGTTTGGAGAATAAGATAACTAGCGTTGTTTGGCATCCTAATAATTATATTATTTATTCTACCCAAAACAGTCTAACAGTTTTTGATTTAAAATATGAAAAAAATTCAGTTAATCTAGTTGCCTTAGATGCAATTTCTAATTTAGTTTTAGATCGTTTGGGGGGAGTGTTGTATTTTTCAGGAAAGATTGGCAGTCAAGAAGGATTATTTAAATTACTTATAAAATAAAATAAAATTTTATGGCAAAATTTTTGATAAATGGACAAAAACCTTTGAAGGGAGAGATAAAAGTTGGTGGAGCTAAAAACTTAGCTTTAAAAGTTATCCCGGCAGCACTACTTTCTTCAGAAAAAATGATAATTGATAATTTACCAAAGATTGAAGATATTTTTAAATCTTTGCAATTGGTAGAAGAGCTAGGTTTTTCTGTTACTACTGCTAACGGTAAAACTATTATTGAAGCTAAAAAAGCTAATACTACTGATTTGCCACCTAAACTAGCTGATAAGTTTAGAACTTCTATTATGTTTGTTGGCCCACTTTTAGCTCGTTTTAAAAAAGTTCGTTTTCCTCATCCTGGAGGTTGCGTTATTGGTGCTGGTGGTCGTCCAATTGATTTGTTTATTGATGGTTTTTTGGCCTTTGGTGCTAAAATTAAAGAGGAAGAACGCTCTTACTATATTTATGCTGATAAATTAAAAGGTTGTGATTTTTTCTTTCCTAAGGTTTCAGTTACTGGAACTGAAAGTTTGATGATGACTGCTTGTTTAATTGAAGGGAAGACTACTTTGAGAAATTGCGCCATGGAACCAGAAATTAAATATTTAGCTGATTACCTAAATCGTTGTGGAGCTAAAATTTCTGGCGCTGGTACTCCAACTATTGTTATCACTGGAGTTAAGAAATTAAAAGGCGGTAGTATTAAAATTATGCCAGATAGAATTGAAACTGGATCTTTTGCTATTATGGCCGCTGCTACTAATTCCGAAATTACAATTACTAATTGTGATCCAGAAAATATCTCTGTTCTGTTAACAATCTTTAAAAAGATTGGGGTTAATTTTGAAACTGGAAAAACTTGGATTAAGATGAAGAAGAGTGCTGCTTTAAAACCATATGATATTCAAACTCATGAATATCCAGGCTTTCCAACTGACTTGCAGTCACCTTATGTTGTGCTTATGACTCAAGCTAAGGGTAATTCTTTGATTCATGAGACAATTTATGACCGTCGTTTAATTTGGACTGATATGTTATCCCAAATGGGAGCTAATATTACCATGTGTGATCCACATCGTGTTGTAGTTACCGGTCCTAGCAAGCTATATGGTAAAAAGTTAATTAGTCCTGATATTAGAGCTGGCATTGGCTTGGTTATTGCTGCTTTGATAGCTAAAGGTAGCACAGAAATAGACAATATCTATCAAATTGATAGGGGATATGAAAAGATTGATGAAAGACTTAGAAAACTAGGGGCTGATATTTCTCGAGTTGAGTAAAATTTTTATAAAATGATTAATTTAAAAGAAATAAAGAGACTTTTTTTAAAAGAGAAAATAGAAAATATTTTTTTGCTATATTTTATTTTCTTTTGTTTTTTTATTTCTTTGATTTTTTTATTTCTCCTCCCCCATGCTGATCAATTCTTAGAGCTAGCCCGTTCTTTTATTGGTGGAAAAATGTACTTTTTAGAAAACTCTTTTTACAACAGGGCAATAACAGATAATGTTTTTTTTAATGATAAGTATTATTATCCGCTAGGTCCATTTCCTGCCGTTATTTTAATTCCTTTTCTGTTGATCTTTATTTTTCTTGGTTTACCAATTTTTTTTATTCAAAATTTAGTTAACTTTTGTTTAGTATTATTAATTTTTTTTCTGATTTTTAAAATAGCAAAAAAAATTGGGTTTAACAGCAAAGATGCCTCTTATTGGTCGATGGCTTTTGTGTTTGCTTCGGCTTTTGCTGGTATAGTTTTTTCTTCTCACAGTAGTTTTTTTGCTCATGTGGTCTCGGTTTCTCTGCTTTTGTTGGCCCTCTTTGAATATTTAAATAAAAAAAGATTTTGGCTAATTGGTTTGTTAATGGGTTTTGTTTTGCTTACTAGGGTTACGGCCTTTTTTGCTATTATTTTTTTTGTTGGAGATATTCTTTTGTCCAAAAATTACAGTTTCAAGAAAAAAGTAAAACAAATTATTAAAATTTCAATTTTCCCAATTTTTACTTTGTTGCTTTTATTATTGTATAATTATTTTCGTTTCGGAAATTTTTTTGATCAGGGATATTTGGGGCAAATTCTTTCTTCCGATTTTGTTTTAGATAGAGAAACTTATGGTTTGTTTAATTTTAGGTATTTTTTTCGTGGCCTTTATTATTCTTTATTAAGTTTTCCTATGCCAGTTTTTTCTTCGGAGACACACTTGTTGTTATTTCCTTTTATAAAAATAAATCCTTGGGGGATGAGTATGTTTTTTACCTCACCTTATTTAGTTTTACTTTTTATTTTAAAAAGCAGAGAAAAAATTAATTATTTATTAATATTTACTTCTTTGTTAATTTATTTTGTTATTATATTTTCTTTTTTTAGTGGGTATGTCCAATTTGGGTTTCGTTATTCTCTCGATTTTTTTCCTTTATTGTTTTTATCCTTAATGTTGAGCTACTTTTCTGAAAACAAAAAATTAAAGAGCGGCTTTAAAATTTTAGTAATTTTATCAACCTTGTTAAACATTTATTTAATTATTTTTTCTAGTAAGATATGAAGAATGTTTTGATAATAGGAGCTGGGCCAGCTGGATTGGCTGCGGCCTATGAATTAATTAAAAAGTCAGATATTAAGCCTATCATCATTGAACGTGATAGTCAGGTCGGTGGTATATCTAAAACCGTGGTTTACAATGGCAATCGTCTTGATATTGGGCCTCATCGTTTTTTTTCAAAGATTAAGAGAGTTAATGATTTGTGGCAAGAAATATTGCCGTTAGCCAGCCAAACCACTAATCATAGAAAAGAGCTTTTAAGGGTCAGCCGTTTGACTAGAATTTTGTTTTTAAAAAAATTTTTTGATTATCCAATCAGCTTGAATATGGGTACTCTTAAAAATTTAGGTGTTAAAAGAATAGTAAAAATTTTTTTTAGTTATTTGAGTGTTAAATTATGGCCAATTAAAAACGAGAGCTCTCTTAAAGACTTTTTTATTAATCGTTTTGGCAGAGAATTATATTTAACTTTTTTTAAAGATTACACTGAAAAAGTTTGGGGTGTGCCTTGCTCCCAAATTCCTCGTGACTGGGGTGTGCAACGCGTTAAAAACATGTCTATTTCGAAGGCTCTAGCTCATTTTTTTAAAAAAATATTTAAAGCTAATCAAATAGATGAAACTAGTTTGATTGAAGAATTCTTTTATCCTTCTCTTGGCTCTGGCCAAATGTATGAAGAGATGGCTGAGCAGATTATTAAAAATGGTGGAAAGATTTATTTAAATCAGGAAGTTATCAGCCTACAGAGTGAGTGTGGCCAAATAAAATCAGTAACCGTGAAGAATAAAAATAATTTAACTCAAGAAATAAAAGCTGATTACTTTTTATCAAGTATGCCTGTTTTAGACTTAATTAATCAAATGGAGGATTCTGCTTCGGAGGTAAAAAAAATTGCTAGCGGGTTGGTGTATAGGGATTATATTATTGTTGGGGTGTTGTTTAAAAGAATGCTTAAACTTAATAAAAATAAAATAAACACTAAAAATCATATTATTCCAGATAATTGGTTATATATTCAAGAACGGGATATAAAAATGGGTAGATTAGATGTTTTTAATAATTTTAGTAAAGAAATGTTAAGAGATAAAAATTCAGTTTGGCTAGGGGCGGAATACTTTTGTAATGAGGATGATGAATTTTGGAAAAAAACTGACAACGCGATCAAAACCTTTGCCGTGGAGGAATTAGCAAAAATTAATTTAATAGATTCTGAAGATCTATTGGATTATATAGTACTTAGGGTTCCTAAAGCTTATCCGGCTTATTTTGGTTCGTATAATCAATTTGATGTAGTTAAAAATTTTGTTGATGGGTTTGAAAATTTATTTTTAATAGGAAGGAATGGCATGCATCGTTATAATAATATGGACCATTCTATTCTAACGGGATTACTGGCAGCTGATAATATTATTAATGGAGTAAAAAGCAAAGATAATTTGTGGAAAATTAATACAGAAGAAAAATATTGTGAAGAAAAATAAAATTAAAAAAATATTAGATAAAATTTCTAAAAAAGAATTTGTGGGGTATCTTTTGGTTGGATCTAGTTCTGTTTTAATTGATTTATTGCTGTTATCATTTTTAAAGGAATGTTTAAACTTTTCTCCAGTTTTGTCAGTCGTTTTAAACCAGATTGTTATTTATAACTATGTTTTTTTTCTAAATAAGTTTTTTGTTTTCAAAATTAGGGATGATTTTTTGAGGCAGGCAATAAGATATTGCCAATTAGCTTTTTTTAATTATCTTATCTCCATAGCCTGGATGTGGTTTTTTGCTGTCTTTTTGCATGAAAATTATTTGATAGTTAGAATAGCAAATATTATTTTTGCCACTACCTGGAATTTTGTTCTTTATCGCTTTTTTGTTTATAAAAAAGGGAGATATTGATGAATTTGTTAATATCTATTGACAATTATGGATAGTTTGGTATTATAGGATTATTAAATATAAATAAAAAGAAAAATATGGCAAAAATTGCAGTAATTAAAACCGGAGGTAAACAATACAAGGTTAAGGAAGGTGAGATCTTAAAGGTTGAAAAACTTTCAGTTGAGGCCGGAAAAAAGGTAAAATTTGACACTTTGTTAATAGCTGAGACCGATGGTAGTACTATGGAGTTAGGCCAACCATCTTTAGGTGAAAAGGTTGAGGCTGAAGTTTTAGAAGAAGGTCAAGGAAAAAAGGTCTTAGTAGTAAAATACAAGAACAAGACTCGTTATAAAAAGAGTGTTGGTCACCGTCAAGAATTTACTAAGGTAAAAATCAACAAAATATAGTTATCTATATAAGTATAAAAAAACAGAGTAATTAATTACTCTGTTTTTTGTTATTGTGATTTGTTATTGAATTTTGCCTCTAAATTTCAAAGCATAGGATAGGGTATTTTCATCAGCATATTCCAGACTAGCACCGGTTGACAGGCCTCTGGCTAATTTACTAATTTTTATTTTTGAATTTTTTAGAATTTTTTGTAAATAAAGTGAAGTTGATTCTCCTTCCATGGTAGGGGATAGGGCTAAAATTATTTCTAAACTTTTTTCTGTTTTTAATTTTTCATTTACCTCTTTGACTAAAGCTTTGATGTTTAACTTATCTGGCCCTAGGTCATCAATGGTATTGATGAGTCCGCCTAAAACAAAATATTTTCCTTGGTATTGCTTAGTGTTTTCTAGGGCTATTAAGTCCTGGAAATTAGCTACGATACATAGGGTGTTGTTTAGTCTTTTATTATCAGAACAAATGGAGCAGATGCTCTGTTCTGATAGGGCAAAACATTTTTGGCAGAACTTAAAGTTATCTGGCATTTCATTTAAGTATTTGGCAAATAATTTTATCTGTTCTGGTTTTTGTTTTAGTAAATAGAAAGCATAACGTTCAGCTGTTTTACGACCAACCCCAGGCAATAGAGAGAATTGCTTAATAATGTTTTCTATTGATTTAGGGTAGTTGATAGGCATGGTTTTAGTTTAATCCAGGAAAGCCACCCATTTCTTGCATTTTTTTAGCCATTATTCTTTGGATTTTTTTAATTGAATCATTAAATAATTCTTTGCAAATTCTAGCCACTTCTTCTTTGCTGATATCACCGCTAGCTGTTAATTCGGTTACTTCCATATTACCATTCATAACCATTCTGACACCATTTTTTTCTAATTCTACTTTTTCGCCTGACAAAGCATCTTGCATAACCTTAGCTTGGCTTTTTAAATCTTTTAACTGTTTTAATTTGTTGAACATAATTTTTTGATATTAATTAAATTATAATAATTATTCGTCTTGTTGTTTGCTGATATTTTTGAAACTAGCGGTTTCTTCAGAGAAGAATAGGTCAACTTTACCAGTTGGACCGTTACGATGTTTAGCTATATGAATTTCAGCTTTATATCTTTCGTCAATTGGTAGGTCGTTAACGTTAAAGGCTCTATCAGCTGCTTTACGATAGATGAACATAACAACATCAGCATCTTGTTCAATAGATCCAGAATCACGTAAATGAGACAAGCGAGGAATAGATGGTCCAGTTTGTTGTTCAGCGGCTCTAGATAACTGAGCTAAAGCTAAAACTGGAATATTTAATTCTCTGGCAATACCTTTAAGTCCACGACTAATCTCAGAAATTTCTTGAACGCGATTGTCGCTATATTTTCCTCGACCTTCCATCAACTGTAAGTAGTCGATAACTATTAAACCTAAACCTTTTTCTGATTGCAAACGACGGCATTTAGCTCTAATTTCCATAACTGAAACGTTAGGGGAGTCATCAATATATATTGGAGCTTCGGATAAATAACCCATAGCTTCAGCAATCTTAGTAAAGTCATTATCTTCTTCTTTATCTGATAGATTGCCAGTTCTCATCTTCCAAAGATTAACATTAGCTTGAGCACAAAGCATTCTATCAACTAATTGTTCTTTGCCCATTTCTAAAGAGAAAATACCAACCCCCGCTTTATTTTTAATAGCTACTTGACGAGCAATATCTAAGGCTAGAGAAGTTTTTCCCACACTAGGACGAGCAGCTAAAATTAATAAGTCGGATTTTTGTAATCCAGCCAGTAAGTTATCTAAATCATAGAAGCCAGTAGAAAGACCACGTAAGTTACCGCTTCTTTTATGTAGTTCATCAATTCTTTCAAAAGCTTCAGTTAACAAGCTATCAATACCAAGAAAGGAATTCTTTAAGTATTTTCTGGAAACGCTAAATATTTTTTTCTCGGCTTGATCTAATATTTCATCAATTTCTCTTTCTTCTTCAAAGCTCATGTCCATTATTTCGCTAGCCGAAACCTGCAAGCGACGTAGAGTAGCCTTCTTTTGTATTAAATTAGCGTAGTAGACAGTATTAGCTGAGGTTGCAACAGTATTTGATAATTGAGCTAGATAAGTTCTGCCTCCAATATCTTTAATCAACTTTTTTTCTTCCAGACGATTAGAAAGGGTAATAATATCTATCGGCTCTTGGCTATTGAATAATTCCAACATCGCCTCAAAAATATGTTTGTGGCTATTATGATAGAAATCATCAGCATTTAAAATGTCTACCACTCTAAAAATAGCTTCTTTATCCAACATTAAACAACCTAAAAGTGATTGCTCAGCTTCAATGTTCTGTGGTGGTAGTTTTTCAATTGTGTTTTGTTTTGTCTCTGACATGCCTATATAATATCCTAGTTAGCCACATTTTTCAAGCTATTTTTTCCACTAGTAATCCACTGCTAATCCACCACTTGCCAAAAATAATTTTTTCCTTTATAATTAAATTAATCATGAATTTATTTATGATTTGTTTTATTTTGCGCTCATAGCTCAGTCGGTAGAGCAGCTGCCTTTTAAGCAGAAGGTCGCAGGTTCGAATCCTGCTGGGCGCACATAAATACTGCCGCCTTAGCTCAGCTGGCCAGAGCGACTGTCTTGTAAACAGTAGGTCGTCGGTTCGAACCCGACAGGCGGCTCATTCGTCACTCAAGTTTATTTCATTTTTTAAAGAAGATCTTAATTGTTAAGATTTTTTTTAGTTAATTTAATGAATACAGAACAAAAGATAAAATTTAAGATTTTAACTTTAGGTTGCAAGGTTAATCAATATGACTCAGCTGTGTTGGCTAATATTTTAAGTGCCAACAACTTTATTAAAGCTGAGAAGGGTTTAAATTTGATTATTATTAATTCTTGTTCGGTTACTAAAACTGCTATCTCCAAAAGTCGTAAATTACTCTCAACTTTCAAAAAACAACATCCTAAAGCTATAACTATCCTTATGGGTTGTTGGCCTAAGATTTATCAAATTGAAGATTTAGAGGTTGATTTTATCTTTAACGAAAGAAATATTGAAAAAATAGCCAAAGAAATTAAGAAAATATTTAATAATAATGAAAAGAAACCGGCTTGTGAAGCTTTAAATATTATTGATGATCGCTCTCGTTACTTTATAAAAATTCAAGATGGTTGTGAGCAATTTTGCTCCTATTGTGTTATACCTTTTGCTAGGGGACCGCTTAAAAGTCGTTCTAGCAAAGAAATATTAAAAGAAATTAAAACAGTACTTAAAAATGGTATTGAAGAAATTGTTCTTTCAGGGATTCATTTAGGATTATATGCTAAAGATTTTAAAACAAAAGGTGAAAGCTTGATCTCAATTTTAAAAGACATCTTAGCTCTTAAAGGTAATTTCCGTCTTCGTTTGAGCTCCATTGAGATAACTGAGGTTAGTGATGAGCTAATTGATTTAATGTCTAAAAATGAAAAAATGTGCCGTCATCTACACATTCCACTTCAATCAGGCAATGACAAAATACTTAAATTAATGAACCGTCCGTATGATACTAATTATTTCGCTAAAAGAATAGAAAAGATTAGAGAAAAAATGCCAGATATGGCTATTTCTACCGATGTTATCGTTGGTTTTCCAGGAGAAAAAGATATTGATTTTCAAGCTACCTATGAATTTTGCAAGTTAATTAAATTTTCCAAAATTCATGTTTTTTCTTTTTCGGCTCATGAGAAAGCTCCGGCTTTTCATTATCCGGATAAGGTCAGCTCAATTGATATAAAAAACAGATCAAAAGAACTCCGGGCTTTGTCAAAAAAACAAGAGCAAGATTTTAAAAAAGAAATACTTAGTCAGTCTAAAGAACTAGATGTTATCATTGAATCAGTTGAGGCCGGAAAGATAAGGGCTAAAAGTCAGTATTACTTTGATCTTTTTCTTTCTCCAAGAAAGATGCATTCACCCAAAAAAAGTATAGGAAAAATTATTAAATATAAACTATAGATAAACAGCCTCTCCCGGCTGTTTTTCTTTTTATCTCTATGTTTAGAATTATTTATCTCCACGTTATCTCATTTTTGTTTGTGGCAGTGGTTTTTTTAGTGTATCGCTGTCTAAGGTATAGATATTCTCATTCTTGTTTACTCAAGGATTGTTTTAGAAAAATGTCTAGAGAACATAATTTAGCTGAAGCTGGGAAGCTTTCTTTGGGGGTATATCATGATGTTTGCAATATTTTAAGTGCTTCTAATTTAGCTTGGCAACAGATTAAAATTAATTCTCATGATGCTCTATCGGTTGAGAAGCTAAGCAGTCAGGGCTTGGATATAAATCAGAGAATTATTAGCTTACTAAAAAACTATAGGCATTGTTTGAAGGGGGATAAGGAGCTTGATACCTTTGATATTAATCAAGAAATTAATAATGCTCTATCAATTTTCAATTTCTATTTTGTAAACAAAAATATTAATTTAGAATTATCATTAACCAATACTTGTTTGCTTAAAGGAAACGGAAATATGTTTTTTCGTGTTTTACTAAATCTACTAGCTAATGCTATTGAATCTTTTTCTGAGAGAGAAGAGAATAGGAGAATAAAGGTTAGCACATATTACAGGGACAAGGAATTCATATTAGAGGTTTCTGATAATGGTTGTGGTATTTCCGATAAATATTTAAAAAAGATATTTGAAACCTTTTTCTCTCTTAAGGATATAAAGAGTGAGGATAGTAAAAACTGTGGTTTAGGTTTAGCAGTGGTTAAAGATATAGCCGAAAATCATCTCAAGGCCAGGATTGAAGTAGAAAGTACCCTAGGTCAGGGCTCAGTGTTTAGGGTTTGTTTTTAATCTTGACCTTTTTCACTATTAGTTGTATATTACTTTGATATTCAAATATCCCTAAGCCTGTCAGGAAGTGCGGGCAAAAGTTCATTTAAAAAAAATATTGTCATGGCAAAAGAAAAATTTAATGTCACCGGCGAGCAATACATTCGTATTGATGGTAAAATTTTGGAGTTGAAACGTCAACTTCGTCAAGAAAGTGGATGTCCCTTTGATCCAGAGGACTTCATAGACAGTCTGCAGTGCAACATAGAGGGTAAATTTCTTAAAAGAGATAAAAAATTTAGTAAAAGACCCTTGCAGGTTATTTCTCAAACCTCTAACTTAAAATTAATTTCTGGAAACTCAGAAATTAACCTTGAAGCTACCGATGGTAGCAGATTTATTTCTGAAGCAGAACCAACTTTTAAAGACAAAATTGAAGAAAATTTTAAGAGATATAATCTGGGCAAAAAAAGTATTCCAACCGAAAAAACATTAGTAAGCGTTTATGAATCAACAAAACCAGGGACAGGACAAGAATTTTTTAAAAGATTTTTTGTTAAGTTAGACGAACTAGTGTTAACACAGAATCAAATTATTGATTTTTGCGAAAAACACCCATCTCTGCTTTGTCAAAATGGTGTTACACTTTTTTTGATTAAAGAATATTATAAATATTTTATTGTTTGGGTAAAGATTCACTCCAATGGTTTATGGGTTAATGTTCATCATTTTAATCATGAAAATATTTTTGTTAGTCATCATTACATTGTTGTTCCGACACAATTTAGAAGAGAAGAAATTTTTAAATTACCCTTAATGGAAACTTCTCACCTAGAGCTAATTTCTAGTGATAAAGAAATTAGTCTTGACGCCACTGATGGTAGTAGATTTATTTCTGAAGCCAAGCTCACTTTTGAATCGGATATTGATCAAAAATTTGAAGATTTTAGATTAAACAAAAAAGGTGGTGCTACAGAAAAAACTTTGGTTTCAATTTATGAATCAACAAAACATGGAACAGGAAAGAAACTTTTTAAAAGCTTTAAAGTTGGATTAGAAAGGTTAGCTTTTACGCAACATCAGGTTATTAATTTCTGCGAAAAGCATTTGTCTTGCTTTCGAGATGGACAAGCTACTCTGTTTTTGATTAAGGAGCAAGGTTGTTATTTTATTGTTAGCGTGTGGGCTAATATTTCTAGTTCGGACACCAGGTTAAGCACCCGCGTTGCCCGTTTTAATGAGGATGTTTTTTATTTTGGTTTGCAATGCTATCGCGTTATAGTTCCAATACAATTTCAAGAAGAGGAAATTGTTAAATTACCCTTAGCTGAAACTTCTCATGCGAAATTGATTTCTGGCAATTCAGAAATTAACCTTGACGCTACAGATGGAAGTCGTTTCATCTATGGTTCTGGGTCAATCTTTAAATCTTATATCAATTTAGATTTTAAGAATTACGGATTGGCCAAAAAGGGTGTTGCAACTAAAAAAACACCAGTAAGTGTTTATGAGTTGGTAAAAGGTGGTACTGGAAAACAAATTTTTCAAGGTTTCAATGTTGATTTGGACAAGTTGTTGATGACACAACACCAAATTATTGATTTTTGCGAAAAACACCCAAATTGGCTTCGTCGGAATGGGCATGCTACTCTGTTTTTAACAAAAGAGGGTGACAACTATTTCGTGATCCATGTGTATGTTGACCTCGATGGTTTGCGCGTCGGCATTGACCGCCTTGAGGATAATGATGCTTGGGACGCTCTGTACCAGTATCGCATCATTGTTCCGCAACTCCTTGTTGCTTAAAAACTTTAACTTTTTATCACTTTGATACTTTGTTTCTTTATCCCTTGGATTATCTTGAACATATATTAATATATGTTCTTGAAATCCAAGGGATTTTTTATATCTTGACCTTTTTCATCATTAGTTGTATATTACTTTGATATTCAAATATCCCTAAGCCTGTCAGGAAGTGCGGGCAAAAGTTCGTTTAAAAAAAATAATGATGGAAAAAGAACTTGTTTTTCAAACCCATTTTATGTTATTAGATGTAGAAAAAAGGGAAGTTACTATTGAATCAACTGATGGTAATAAATTGATTTATAATGCGAAGACAATTTTTAAGGCTGGTATTAATTCTGAGTTTAATAATTGGCCTTTAACAAAAAAAGGACCAGAAACTAAAAAAACATTGGTAAGCATTTACGAATTATTTAGAGATGGTTTCGGCAAAGAGGTATTTAATAGTTTTGGTGTTGATTTAGAAGAGTTAGTTCTGACACAAAATCAGATTAATAATTTTTGTGAAACCCAACCTGATTGGTTTTGCGATGATCATTATATGACTCTTTTTTTGGCGAAAGAAGATTCTGACAAACCAGCTATAAATGAAAATCTCTTGGTGGTTTTTATTGGGGCTTACTCGGATGGTTTGTATATCTTTTCTTTCCCTTTTGATACCCTTGCAATTGGACGAGGAAATGTTCGTCATTTTGTGGTTGTTCCACAAATTATAAAGTCTTAAAACATTTTTATCCCTTGGATTGTTCTAAACACTACAAGGGATTTTTTAATAGACAAAAGCCCTTTTTTATTATATAATTTAAGCATATTTATTTAAATAATTAATTATATGGATGTTTTGCAAATAGCTAAAAGAGACCTATCTGATGTTGCTTTGGATTTAAAAAGTGACTTGGATAAAGGTTTGAGTATAAAAGAAGCTAGTAATCGTTTGTTAAAGAATGGGAGAAATATTTTGCCTCAGAGCAGTATTAAATGGTGGAAGATATTTTTTAAACAATTTAAATCTGCTTTTATCTATTTACTATTAGCGGCAGTAGTTCTTTCTTTTGTTTTAGGTCAAGTTACTGAAGGGCTAATGATTTTGTTGTTTATAGTAATTAATACTATCTTAGGTTTTTTTCAGGAGTATCGTTCAGAAAATACCGTTAAATTATTAAAAAAGTATGTAAAGATTAGAGCTCGGGTTATTAGAGATGGAGAAAAGAATATGATTGATAGTGAAGATTTAGTTGTGGGTGATGTTGTAATTTTAGAAACTGGTGACAAAGTGGGAGCTGATTTAAGAATTATTGAAGCTTGTGATCTTTGTTTGGATGAATCAGTTTTAACCGGTGAATCAGTGGCTGTGTTAAAGCAAGCTGAATTTGATGGAAGTGAAGACTTAAATTACTTATCAGCTAAAAATATTTGTTTTTCTGGTACTTCAGTAGTTAAGGGAAAAGCTAAAGCCATTGTGGTGGCCGTGGGTAAGGATACTTTTTTAGGTAGTGTGGCTAAGATGACAACTCAAACAAAAAGGGTGAGTGATTTTGAAAAAGGTATTTCTAAATTTTCTTCTTTTATTCTAAAGCTAGTTTTGGTTACTTTAATTTTTGTTTTTGTTTTTAATGCTTTCTTTAAAGAAGGACTGAATATTTTAGAGTTAACCATTTTCTCTATTGCCTTAGCTATTTCAGTTATTCCAGAAGCCTTACCTTTAGTTATGACCTTTTCTTTTTCTCGCGGGGCAATGAATCTAGCTAAAAAAGATGTTATTATAAAAAGGCTATCTTCAGTTGAAGATTTGGGTAATATTGATATATTGTGCTCTGATAAAACTGGGACTTTAACTGAAAACAAATTAACCGCTATTGATTTCTATGATTCCTTATTCCCAGTAAAGACTACTTTGCTTTATGCTAATTTAGCCTCAGCTCGTTTGAGTGAAAAATATGAACCATTTGATATTGCTCTATCAGAAAAGATGGATGAAGAAGATAAGGCTAATTTGAATAAGTTTGAATTTATCATTGATACTCCTTTCGATCCAGAAAGACAAAGAAACAATGCCTTGGTAAAAGGGGAGGGTTTGGAATTAATTGTTCGGGGAGCTCCAGAGGTTTTGTTTTCCTTAGTTACTAATTTAGATGAAGCTAAAAAAGAAGCTTGTCTAAAATGGATAGCTGAGCAGGGATTTTTGGGTCGTCGAGTTTTGGGAGTTGCTAGAAAAAAAATAGCGGAAGTTAAGTTAGATGATTTAAAAAAGAATTTGATAGAAGAAGAAAAAGATTTAGAGTTTTTAGGAATGATAGTTTTTGCTGATCCGGTAAAAGACTCAACTATACAAGCAGTTCTTGATGCTCACGAGGCTGGGGTTGGTTTAAAGATTATTACCGGTGATAGTGCTGAAGTAGCTGGTGCTGTAGCTTACCAAATTGGTTTGATTGATGATCCAAAAAAAGTATTTTTGGCCAAAGACTTAGCAGGTCTATCCGATGAAGAAAAAATTAAAGTAGTGGAAGAGTATCATGTTTTTGCTCGTGTTTTGCCGGAACAGAAATTTGAAATAATTGAAACTTTGCAAAAGAAATATAGTGTTGGTTATTTGGGTGATGGTATTAATGATGCTCCAGCTTTGAAGATTGCTGGTGTTTCGCTAGTAGTTCAACACGCTTCTGATATTGCTCGAGAAACAGCTGATATTATTTTACTTCAAAGTGACTTGCGAGTTATTATTGATGGTATTAAAGAAGGTCGAAAAATATTTGCTAATAGCAATAAATATATTAAAGCAACGCTAGCTTCTAACTTTGGTAATTTTTATGCAGTAGCTATCGCTTCTTTGATTATCGATTTTTTACCAATGCTTCCACTTCAGATTTTGTTATTAAACCTATTATCTGATTTTCCAATGATTGCTATTGCTACTGATAATGTGGACAAGGAAGAATTGTTATCGCCTAAAAAATATCAGGTAAAAGATATTATTATTATCGCTATGATACTGGGGTTACTTTCATCAATTTTTGATTTTACTTTTTTTGCGATGTTTTACAAAATTTCACCAGGGGTTTTGCAAACTAATTGGTTTATCTCCAGTATCTTAACGGAATTAGTTTTCTTATTCTCAATTCGTACCAAGAGATTTATGTTTAAGTCTAGTCGTCCTTCTAATATGATTATAATATTAACATCACTTGCTATAGCATTTACTATAATCATTCCGTTTACTTCTTGGGGGCAAGATATATTTAGTTTTGTTGCTCCTTCCTTTATTCATTTAATGTTGATAATCGGAGTAACTATGATTTATTTATTTTGTTCTGAATTAGTTAAATATTATTATTATCGAGGGAAGAATAGAATAGTATTAGGATAAGTTTATGAAAAAACCATTAGCTACAATACTTAGACCCGATAGTTTAAAAAACTTTTTTGGTCAAGAAAAGATTATTGGAAAAAATTCCTGGTTACGTTTGGCAATTGAAAGAGATCAAGTGCCGTCTTTGATTTTTTGGGGACCTCCAGGGTCCGGCAAAACCACTCTAGCTTTTATTATTGCCTCAGAGACTAAAGCTGAATTTAAATCAATTTCAGCTACTGATAGCGGCAAAAAAGATTTAAAAGAGATTGTTGATCGAGCTGAAACTAATAAAAGATTGGGGATAAAGACAATTTTGTTTATTGATGAAATTCATCGTTGGAACAAAGCTCAGCAGGATGCTCTATTGCCACAGGTAGAAAATGGGGTTTTAATACTTATTGGGGCTACTACCGAAAATCCCAGTTTTTCTGTTAATTCAGCCCTATTATCACGTCTCAAAGTTGTTGTTTTAGATCCTCTAGATGATGAAGATCTATGTCTAATTATTACCCGGGGAGCTAAGGAATTAAACTTGAAAATTGATAAGAAACTTGTTAAACTAATAGCTCGTTTAGGCCAGGGTGATGCTAGACGTTCTTTAAATATTTTAGAATCAGCTTCAGAGTCAAGTAAGGAGTTAAGTGTGGAATTGATCAAGGAAATTATTAACAAGCCGCAATTAAATTATGATAAGAAGGGGGATGAGCATTATAATATTATCTCAGCTTTGCATAAGTCAATGCGAGGTGGTGATGTTAAAGCTTCGGTTTATTGGACAGCTCGTATGATTGAGGCTGGGGAAGACCCTTTGTTTATTGCTCGTCGTATGATTAGATTTGCCAGTGAAGATATCGGAGTGGCTAACAACAGCGCCTTAATGATTGCTAATGCCACTTATGACGCCTGTCGCAATATTGGTTTACCAGAATGCTCAGTAAACTTAACTCACTGTGCTATGTATTTGGCTAAATCACCTAAAAGTATTGCAGCGTATAAGGCATATAATATTACAGTTGAAGAAATTCGAACTAGCGGTAATTTACCAGTGCCAATTCATTTAAGAAATGCACCAACTAAGTTAATGAAAGAATTAGGTTATGGTGAAAATTATAAATATAGTCCAGAGGTGGATGATAGTGATCAAACCTATTTACCCGAAGGATTAAAGAATAAACAATTTAAAAATTTAAAAATAAAATAAAAACATTGTATGGAATATTACGTAGTAGCGTTAGTCATTTTAATAGCTCTATCAGCTTTTTTCTCATCAGCCGAAGCAGCCTTTTTGTCGCTAAGCGATTCTAAAGTCAATTCTTTAATTAAAGAAGGAAGAAGAAATGCTAACATGATAAAAAAATTAAAATCTGATCCTAGATCTTTTTTGATTACAGTACTTATTGGAAATAATATAGTAAATATTGGAGCTGCTTCACTAGCTACTATTGTTTTTGCTCATTATTTTGATTCAGCTGTAGTCGGAGTAACTACTTTTGTAATGACTTTAATTATTTTAATCTTCGGTGAAATTGCTCCTAAAAGTTTTGCTACTTCCAATGCTGTTTTTTTAGCTACAATTTTTGCTCCTTTTATTTCTTTTTTAAAAAAACTTTTTTCTCCTGTTGTTTTTGTTCTAAACAAGATTACAATTTTGCTAGTAGGTCGTCATAAAGCCGAAAAAGTTTCTGAAGACGAATTAAAAGCTTTAGCTATGACTGGAGTAGAGCAGGGAACGATTGAGAGAAATGAAGGAATGATGATTGAAAACCTATTTAAATTTAATGATATTACTGCCGAAGATGTCATGACTCCTCGAGTAGAGTTAGTTTTTGTAGAGAGTGGAGCTAGCATTGAAGAAGCAGCTTCCGAGATAGAAAACCATGGTATTACTCGTTGTTTGGTTATCGATGGTAGCCCGGATAAAATTAAAGGTTTTGTCCATGCGCAAGATGTATTATTAGCTTTTAGAGAGGATAAGGAAAAAGAAGCAGTTGAGACTATTATGCGACCAATTATTGTAGTGCCTAAACAGATGATAATTAGTAATGTATTAAAAGAATTCCAAAAAAGAAAGATTCATATTGCTGTAGTGTTGGATGAATATGGCGGTACTGATGGTATTATCACTTTAGAGGATACTATTGAAGAATTAGTGGGTGAAATTATTGATGAACATGATGTTGATAAAAACTTAATGAAAAGAATTGGTAAAAATGAAGTTGTGGTTTCTGGGGTAACTGAAGTGCGTGATTTAAATCGTTTCTTAAATATTAATTTTTCTGATGCTGAATTAGATACCGTAGCTGATGTTATCTTAAACGAAATTAAAAAAATTCCTAAGGAAGGAATGAAGGTAAAAATTAAAGAATATGAATGTACTGTTGAAAAAGTGGAGAATAAAATTATTAAATCAATTAGAATTATAAAATAATTAAATATAAAAATATGAATAGAGAAGAACAAGTGCTATCTTTTTGGAAAGATAATAATATTTTTCAAAAGACAGTTGATAAAGAAGCGCCTCAGGGTGATTATGTTTTTTATGATGGCCCTCCTTTTGCTACTGGAACACCACATTATGGACATATTGTTGGTCAAATAATGAAAGATGTTGTTCCTCGTTTTTTTACCATGAAAGGATATAGAGTTGAAAGAAAATGGGGTTGGGATTGTCATGGTCTTCCAATTGAAAACATTGTAGAGAAAGAATTAGGCACTAAAACTAAAAAAGATATCGAAGAATTAGGCATTGCTAAATTTAATAGTATTTGTCGTTCTAAAGTTTTAGCTTATGCTGAGGAATGGTATAAGGTGTCTGATAAAATAGGTCGTTTTGTTGATAAAGAACACGCTTATCATACCATGGACTTAAGCTTTATGGAGTCTATTTGGTGGGTTTTTAAACAACTTTGGGATAAAGATTTAGTATATAAAGATTATCGTTCAATGCATGTTTGTCCACGTTGTGAAACCACTCTTTCTCAATCTGAAGTAGCTGAAGGCTATCAAGATATTAAAGATTTATCCTGTATAGCTAAATTTGAATTAGTGGATGAACCAGGGGTTTTTGTTTTAGCTTGGACCACAACTCCTTGGACTCTGATTGGTAATGTAGCTTTAGCTGTGGGAGCTGAAATGGATTATGTAAAAGTTCTATACAATAAAGAAGACGGTAGTAGTGAAAACTTAATTTTAGCTAAAGAGAGATTAGCTGAGGTTATGAAGGATAAAAAGTTTGAAGTTGTCAGTGAATTTAAAGGTAGTGATTTAGTTTTGAAAAAATATAAACCACTATTTAATTATTACGTGAATGATGAAAAATTAGAGGGTCGAGAAAATTCTTGGATGATTCATAGTGCTGATTTTGTTACAACTGAAGATGGTACTGGTGTAGTTCATATTGCTCCAGCTTTTGGTCAAGATGATATGAACTTAGGTAAGGAGAAAAAGTTAGCCTTTATTCAACACGTTAATATGGATGGAACTTTTAAAGTAGAGGTTACAGATTTTCCTGGACTTAATGTTAAACCAATAGATGATCATATGTCTACCGATGTTGAGATTGTAAAATACTTAGCTCACCAAGGATTATTATTCGATAAAGCTAAATATGAGCATAGTTATCCTCATTGTTGGCGTTGTGATACTCCGCTTATTAACTATGCTACTTCATCTTGGTTTGTGGCTATCACTAAAATCAAAGAACAATTATTAAAATCAGCGGAAAATATTAATTGGTCACCAGCTCATATTAAAAATGGTCGCTTTGGTAATTGGTTAGAAGGAGCTCGTGATTGGTCAATTTCTCGTCAAAGATTTTGGGCTAGTGCTATCCCAGTTTGGGAGTGTGAGTGCGGTGAAAGAAAGGTTGTCGGTAGCGTAAAAGAGTTAGAAGAACTAAGTGGAGAAAAAATTAATGATATCCATAAAGATGTAGTTGATAATATTCATTTTGCTTGTCCTAAATGCTCTGGTCAAATGACAAGAATTCCTGATGTTTTGGATTGTTGGTTTGAAAGTGGCTCTATGCCATATGCTCAACATCACTATCCTTTTGAGAACAAAGAAAAGGTGGAAAAGAATTTTCCAGCTGAGTTTATTGCTGAAGGCGTTGATCAAACTAGAGCTTGGTTCTATTATCTTCATGCTATTTCGGGTGGAATAAAGAGCAGTCATGCCTTTAAGAACGTTATCGTTAATGGAATAGTATTAGCCGAAGATGGTAAGAAGATGTCAAAGAAGTTAAAAAATTATCCTGATCCAATGTTAGTGATGGAAAAATATGGAGCTGATGCCCTGCGTGCCTATATCTTATCCTCACCGGTAGTATTAGCTGAAAATTTAAACTTTTCAGAGAAGGGAGTTGAAGAATCACTTCGAAAAAATATTATGCTACTTAATAACATATATAATTTCTATCAAATGTATGTAAGTGATTTAAGTGAAGCTGATTTTTCTAAATATTTAAGTAGTTCTAATATATTAGATAAATGGATTTTGTTTAAGGTTAATGGTTTAGCAAAAGAAGTTGATGAAGCCATGCAATCATATAATTTAAATCGGGCTATGCGTCCTATTACTGACTTTATTGATGAATTTTCTACTTGGTATTTGCGTCGTAGTCGTGAGAGATTAAAGGGTGATGATGCTTTGGACAAGGTTTTAGCTTTGTCCACTATGCGTTTTGTCTTTATTACTTTAAGCAAAGTTATGGCTCCTTTTATGCCGTTTATAGCAGAAGACTTATGGCAAAAAGTTTTAGGATATAATTTTTCTGACAAAGACAAAAGTGTTCATCTAGAAGCTTGGCCAGAAGTTTTAGATTTATCAAGCAGTCAAGAAGTATTGGATAAGATGAGTGAAGTACGAAGAGTGGTTGAATTAGGTTTAGCGGAAAGAGATAAACTCGGTATCAAGGTTAGACAAATTTTAAGCTCGGCTAAAGTATATGGAAAAGATTTGAAGATATCAAATCAAAGTGATTATTTGTCTTTAATAACTGATGAGCTAAATGTGAAAACTGTTGAAATAGTTAATTCTGAAGATGATTTAAGAGTAGAATTAGATGCTCTGATTACTCCAGAATTAAAACTAGAAGGTGGTAAAAGAGAATTGGTTCGCTTTATCAATCTAATGCGTAAGGATTTAAATCTTTCAATCAACGATATGGCCCAGGTAACTATTGATTCTAGTGATGACTTTATTAAAAAAATAGTTGATAAATTTGGTGATGATATCAAAAAAGAAACTCTAAGTTCAGAGATCATCTTTTCTAATATCTTGGAAGAGAATGGCAAGAAGATAAAGATAGATGATAAAGAGTTGTTAATTGCAGTGGGAAAATAAGCAAATATTAAACGTTTTTTTAAGAAAGATCTTTTTATAAAGGTCTTTTTTATATACTATTGACAAAATATTTTGTTGTGGTATAATAATACCACAGAGTAATATTAAAATAAAAAGTATGACAAAAAATTTAAAAAAATTTGGCTCTTTGCTGTATGAGTTTAGAGTCAATAAAGAATTAAGCATTCGTGAAATATGTCGGATGGTTAATTATGATCCGAGTAATTGGAGTAAAATTGAAAGGGGATTAATTTCTCCTCCAGCCGAAGAAAAAGTTTTAAAGGTATGGGCGAAGGCGTTAAATCTAAAAGAAGGACAAACTAGAGATTTTATTGATTATGCTAGTATTGCTCAAGGAATAATCCCTTGTGATATTAGAGAAAATAAAGAGGTTTTACAATTAATGCCCGCATTCTTTAGGACTATACGTAATAAAAAGCCGACTAAAAAAGAGTTGGATGATTTAATAAAACTAATAAAAAATCTTTAATTTATGGTGTATTTCGATTTTAAAACTCCTTATATTTCTGACAAAGATATTGAAACTTTGGCGGAAAAGGTTAGATCCAAATTTTGGAAAGAGGGGTCTTTTGTCGATGTTGAAAAACTTTTAATGAAATTAAAGATTGATGTAGTCCCTATTAAAGACTTAGTAAAAAATACGGGCATAGATTCTTTCATAACCTCAGATTGGAAAAATATTTATGTTGATAATGATGATTATCTTGATGATTATAAATATCGTCGAGTACGTTTTTCTATGGCGCATGAGTTGGGTCATTTATTCTTACATAAAGGAATATATGAAACTTTTGAAATTAAATCTCTTGAAGATTATTATAGTTTTTATAAAAATGTTTCAGGTGATCAATATAGTTTTTTAGAAACCCAAGCAAATATTTTTGCTAGCCATTTTTTAGTGCCAAGAAAAAAATTGGAAGAAGAAAAAGAAAAAATTATTATAGAGAAAAAAAGGAAATTAGAAAAATCTGGATTAAAGGGTGATTTTGATTTAATGGAATATGTAATAGATGATTTAGCTGAAAAGTTTAATGTTTCTCGAGCGCCAATAGAGATTGCTATTGGACGCAGAAACAGTAAATAAATTTGATTTTTGTCTGGTTTTGTTTTACGATATAAATATCACTATAAAAAAGACCCTTATGCAGATAAGTCTGCATCGGGGGCTTTTTTTATCAGTTGCTTTTTCACTATATTTTTGCTATAATAATCAAGTTAATAATTAACTTATAAAAATCTATGTCTACAGCTTTATGGATAGTTTTGGCCGTTGTCGTGGTTCTAGTTATCGCTATTATTGCTATGTATAATGGTCTTATCCGTTTAAAAAACCGAGTAGAAGAAGCTTGGAGCGATATTGATGTTCAACTTAAAAGAAGATATGATTTAATTCCAAATTTAGTAGAAACTGTAAAAGGTTATGCTGAGCACGAAAAAGAAACTTTAGAGAATGTTATTAAAGCCAGAAACGAAGCTATGGCTATGCAAAATAGCTCTGATATTGCTGGTAAACTACAAGCAGAAAATACTTTGTCTTCAACTTTAAAATCAATTTTTGCTTTAAGTGAAAATTATCCTGATTTAAAAGCTAACCAAAACTTTTTAGAATTACAAAGAGAATTGGCTGACACTGAAAACAAAATTCAAGCTGCTCGTCGTTTCTATAATGGTAATGTCCGTGACTTCAATACTAAATTACAAGTTTTTCCAACTAACATTATTGCTAAGAGATTAGGTTTCTCTTCTAAAAATTTCTTTGAGATTGAAGAAGCTTCTCAAAGAGAAAATGTTAAAGTTGAATTTTAATAATATGAATAACAGTATTGATAATCTAGGTTTGGGTTATGACGTCGCTTCTTCTAGCGGTGGAGGAACTTTATCAATTTGGCCAATACTAGCTTGCATCATTGTAGCTGGTGTGGTGATTCTGATAGTCTACAAAAAATTTTTTGAATAAATAAAGAATAAAAAATTACCTTGGCTAACGTCAAGGTAATTTAAGGTAAAATAAATATGACATTATATAATCACAGTGATAGCAATAAAAGAAAGACCTGGTTTTTATTTTCTGGTTTTTTAGTATTTACTATTATCATTGCCTATATTTTCAGCGTTGCTTATAACGACCCAAGTATTTTGTATATAGTAGTATTTTTAAGCATTGCTTCATCTTTTTTTAGCTACTGGTTTAGTGATAAAATTGTTTTGGCTATGAGTCATGCTAGAGCTATTGATCCAGCTGAGAATAGGGAATTGTATCGTTTGGTAGAAAACTTATGCATTACAGTTGGTTTACCAGTTCCTAGGATATATATTATTGATGATGTGGCACCCAATGCTTTTGCTACTGGACGTAATCCTAAGAACGCTGTTATTGCTGTAACCACTGGACTGCTTAATAAATTAGAGAAAAGTGAATTAGAAGGAGTTATTGCTCATGAGTTGTCTCACGTCAAAAACTATGATATTCTACTAGCGACTATTACCACTATTTTGGTGGGCATGATTGTGCTACTGGCTGATTGGTTCAGACGTTTTGCCTTCTATGGTCAAATAGGAAAATCTCGTAGTGATAATAATGATAGTAATGGTGGAGCTGTTCGTTTGGTGATGATAGTTTTAGCAATAGTTTTTTCAATTTTAGCTCCGATTTTTGCTTATATGATGCAGTTTGCTATTTCTCGTAGAAGGGAGTTTCTAGCTGATGCTGATGGTGCTTTAATTACCCGTTATCCTGAAGGTTTGGCCAAAGCTTTAGAGAAGATTTCTTCTGACCCTAACGAACTGCAAAGCGCTAATCAGGCTACAGCTCATTTGTATATTAGTTCACCTTTAAAGAGTGATCGTAAAAGATTATTTGCTAAAGCTTTTATGACTCATCCACCGGTGGAAGAGAGAATTAAAGCTCTTAGAGATTTAAAAATATAATTTAATAATTAAGTATAAAAAAATGGATTCAAAAATTATTGTAACGATTGGACCAAAATCTGAAGATTTTGAGACATTAAAAGCTATGATAAAAAATGGTGTCGATATTATTCGTGTAAATTTTTCTCATGCTAGTTATGAGCAATATGATCGTATTAAAGAAAATTTAGACAAGATTAATAAAGAATTAGGGACTGAGGTAAAGATATTATTTGATCTTCAAGGACCAAGAATTAGAGTTGGTAAATTAGAACATGAAGTTTTAATGACCGAAGGAGAAGTTTATACCTTTATGCACAACAAAGGTAATATTGATAATATGGAAGTGCCAATTGATGATTTGGATTTAATCAAAGATTTAAAGATTAATGATCCCTTTTATATTGATAGTGGAAAATTAGAACTAAGAATTACAGAAATTGATTTATTAAATCATAAATTTTTAGCTAGAGTTGAAAGAGGAGGATTACTTTTCTCTCGCAAAGGAATCAATGTGCCAAAGACTGTTTTAAACCGTGATATTTTAACTCCTAAAGACTTATTGGATATTGAATTTGTTAAAAAGGTAAAGCCAGATTTTGTGGCTGCTTCTTTTGTGCAAAATGCCGAAGATATTTTAAAGGTAAAAAGAAAAATTAAAGACGAAAATATTAAAGTAGTAGCTAAAATTGAAAGAGGTATCGCTTTAGAAAATATTGATAGTATTATTCAAGCTTCGGACTGTATCATGATTGCTCGAGGTGATTTAGGTATTGAAATTCCTCTAGAAGATTTACCAATTGTTCAAAAAAACTTAATCCGTCATGCTCATTGGCATAATAAGCCAGCTATTGTGGCCACTCAAATGATGACTTCTATGATTGATCATTATCGCCCAACTAGAGCTGAAGTTTCTGATGTAGCTAATGCTATCTTTGATAGTGCTGATGCTTTAATGTTGTCAGACGAAACTGCGGCTGGTTCTTATCCGATTGAAACTGTAGCGATGATGAATAAAATTGTTAGCAGAACTAATCAATATTTTGGTCATCGTAATTACTTTGAAGAAGGAGAGGTTATTTACAAAAAATAATTTTTATAAAATGCCTAAAAAAATCGAATTATTAGCTCCAGCCGGTAACTTTATTAAAATGGAAACAGCTTTAGCTCACGGAGCTGATGCGGTTTATTTAGGCATTCCTGATTTTTCTCTTCGTGTTAGAATTAATGATTTTAATTTAAAATCTCTAAAAGAAGCGGTGGCTTATGTACATGCACAAAAAAAGAAAGCTTATGTAACAATAAACATTTTTGCGCACAATCATCATTTAGATAAATTACCGCTATATCTCAAAGAATTAAATAAGATTAAACCAGATGCCTTTATCATTTCTGATCCGGGTATTTTAAGTTTGGTAAAAAAGTATTGTCCTAAAATGGAAATTCATTTATCAACTCAAGCTAATTGTACTAATTATGAAGCAGCTAAGTTTTGGTATAAACAGGGAATCAAGAGAATAATTTTAGGCAGGGAAACAACGCTAGAAGAAATTAAAAAGATTCATAAAGCTTGCCCGAAAGTTGATTTAGAATATTTTGTTCACGGAGCCATGTGTATGTCATATTCTGGTCGTTGTTTTTTATCTAAAGACTTTGTTGATCGCAGTGCTAATTTAGGTGATTGTGTCCAACCTTGTCGTTTTGAATATGATGTTTTTATCAAAGCTAAAGGGCATAGTGAAGAATTAGAGTTGGTTTCAGAACAACATGGTTCATATCTTCTAAATTCAAAAGATTTATGCTTGATAAAAAGCATACCGGAATTAATTAAGGCCGGGGTAACTAGCTTCAAAATTGAAGGTCGAGCTAAAAGTGTTTATTACTTAGCCAATATTGTTGGTATGTATAAAAAAGCTTTAGCTGAACCCAAGAAAATAAACTTTCTATACAAAGAACTGCTAGAAAAGATTACTCATCGTGGTTATACCACTGGCTTTTTGTTAGGGAAGAAGGGAGAACAGAATATAGAGAATTCTCATTTTCTTCCAGCCTGGGAGTTTTGCGGACAAGTTTTGCAAAATAACGCAACAAAGAAAGGCACTAAATATTTGAATGAAATTAAGGTTAAAGTTCACAACACTATGAAAGCGGGGGATGAGATAGAGATAGTTTTACCAAAATATGATATAATTAAATTGAAGTTGACAAAGATGCTGGACAGTAAAAAGAGGGAAGAAGTTTTGGATGTTCATGGTGGTGGTGGCGGGCAAGAAGTAATTTTAGAAATTGTAGATAAATTAAAGATACCTAAATTATCAGTTCTTAGAAGAAAAATTTAAATATATGATTTCATATTTAAAAGGAAAGATTTCCTATAAACTAAAAGGTAAGGTAATTATTGAAGTAAATAATATCGGTTACTCGGTTTTTGTTAGTGAAAACTTTTTTAATGATTTAAAAGTTGATACGGAAACTCAAATATTTACTTTTCAAAATGTGAAAGAAGATGCTCTAGATCTATATGGTTTTAAAACTTTAGAAGAATTAGAATTTTTTGAATTACTTATCTCTATTTCTGGTGTTGGCCCTAAATCAGCTTTATCAGTTTTAGCTGTAGCCCAATTATCCGATATCAAAGAATCAATTGTTCGTGGTGACTCTGGCCTTTTAACTAAAGTTTCTGGTATTGGAAAAAAGATTGCCGAAAGAGTAGTGCTGGAATTAAAGGATAAGTTATTAAAAATTGGTGGTGCTTATGATTTATCAATTACAGCTAATTTCTCAGCTGATGAGATTGATGCTCTGATGGCTTTAGGCTATAGTGTAATTGAAGCTAGAGATGCTTTGAACCAAGTTGGTCAGGAAATTCAAGATAGTGCCGAAAGAATTCGTCAGGCCTTAAAAAAGCTGTCAAAAAATTAGAAATATTTTTAAAAATAGGCTATTTTTTAAAAAATGCTTAGTATTTACAAAAGCATTTTTTTTAGTTATAGTGAAATTGCTATGAAACAATCATTTTTATTTACAAAAACAATTAAAGAACTGCCTAAGGATGAGACCTCATATAACGCTCAAGCCCTAATTAGGGCTGGTTTTGTTGATAAAGTAAGCGCTGGGGTTTATACTTTTTTACCTTTAGGCTTAAAAGTATTACATAAAATAAACAGTATTATTCGAGAAGAAATTAATGCTGTGGGAGGTCAGGAAGTTTTAATGCCAGCTTTAAATCCTAAAGAGAATTGGCAAAAGACTGGTCGTTGGGATGATTTGGATGTTTTGTTTAAATTATCTGGTTCAGATGATAAAGAATACGCCTTAGGAGCAACTCACGAAGAGATTGTTACTCCACTAGGACAAAAGTTTACACTGTCATATAAAGATTTACCATTTGCTGTTTATCAAATACAAACTAAATTTCGTAATGAAAAAAGAGCTAAGGCTGGATTACTTCGGGGCAGAGAGTTTGTGATGAAAGATTTGTACTCTTTTCATGCCAGTGAGGAAGATTTAAAAGAATATTATGATAAAGTTAAAGAGGCTTATGTTAGAATTTATGATCGCTTAGGTTTGGGTGACTTAACCTATTTTACTTATGCCGCTGGCGGAACTTTTGCTAAATACTCACATGAGTTTCAAACTGTTTGTGAAAGCGGAGAAGATACCGTCTATGTTTGCCCAAAATGTCACATAGCTATTAATGACGAAATTATTGCTGAACAAAGTTCTTGCCCTCAGTGTGGCGCTACTGTTTTAGAAACAAAGAAAGCAATTGAGGTTGGTAACATTTTTGAATTAAAGACTAAATATTCTCATGCTTTTGATTTTACCTTTAAAGATCAAGCTGAAAAAAGCCAAGAGGTGTTAATGGGTTGCTATGGTATGGGTCCTAGTCGTATCTTAGGAACAATTGTTGAGGTTTGTCATGATGATAAAGGTATAGTTTGGCCTAAAAACGTTGCTCCTTTTTCTGTTCATCTTATTTCCCTTAAACAAAATGAAGAGGCTGAAAAAATTTATCAAAATTTACAAAGTGAAAATATTGAAGTTCTATATGACGATAGAGATAGTGTTAGTCCGGGAGAAAAATTTGCTGACGCTGATTTAATTGGTTGTCCATATCGCTTGGTTGTTAGTCAAAAAACTTTAAGTGAGAATAAAGTGGAGTTTAAATCTCGTGTGAGCGAGACTAGTGAATTGGTAGAAATTGAAAAAATTTCAGAATTTTTGAAAAAAATAATTTAAGTAAAATCTTATGTTTGATTTTCTAAAAAAAATTGGAAGTCTAGGTCATGATATCGCGATTGATTTAGGAACAAAAAATACCTTAGTTTATGTTAATAACAAAGGTATTATTATTAATGAACCAAGTGTGGTAGCGGTAAATACTAAGACTACTGAGATTTTGGAAATCGGGCACGAAGCTAAAAAAATGGTAGGAAAAACTCCAGCTCATATTCAAGCGGTAAAACCTTTGGTTGATGGAGTTATTTCTGATTTTGAAATTACTGAAAAGATGTTAAAGCATTTTATCAATAAAGTTCACGGAGAGGGATTTTCTTTTTTACCTCGTCCTCGTGTAATTATTGGTATTCCACTAGATATTACTGAGGTAGAAAAGAAGGCGGTAGAAGATGCTGCTAAATCAGCTGGTGCTAGAAAAGTGTATTTAATTGAAGAAGTTATGGCGGCTGCCTTAGGGGCTGGTCTTCCGGTTGATAGTCCTCGAGCTAATATGATTGTTGATATTGGTGGTGGAACCACTGATATTGCCGTTATTTCACTTTCTGGTGTGGTTGCTTGGAAATCGCTTCGTTTAGCTGGTAATGAGTTAGATGCTAATATTATTGATTATATTAGAGATAATTTTAATGTTTTAATTGGTGAGCAATTAGCAGAGAAAATCAAAATTAACTTAGCTTCAGTTATGCCTTTTGAAGAAGATAGAGTAATGGAAATCAGGGGCCGAGATTTAATCAATGGTTTACCAACAGCTATTAAAATTTCTGATGCTCAGGTGAGGGATGCTATTAAAAAAACAATTATTAAGATAGTGGAAAATATTAAATTAACTTTGGAAGAGACTCCGCCGGAATTAGTAGCTGATATTTATGAACACGGTTTGTATTTAAGCGGTGGTGGTGCTTTGCTTTATGGTTTGGATAAGTTAGTTTCTCGAGCTACTAAAATTCCAGTGATGGTAGTGGAAGATCCATTATCAGCTATGGTTCGTGGAGCTGGTTCATTATTTGCTGATGAAGAATTGTTAAAAAAGATTACTTCGGTTTTAGATTTATAATTCTTTTAGCAGTTTAGCTTTTATGAGAATTTTATTTGATCGGAAAAATTTTAAAATTTTTTTAGCAGTTTTAATTCTGCTTATTTTTTTAAACATTATTGTTTTTTCTTCCTGGGGTCATCGCATATTTTCAGCGGTGGTTAATCCTGGCTCTTCTTGGTTTAGAAAATCTTCACAGAATTTAGAAAATTCGGAAAAGAGTAGGGAAGAGTTGATGGAGGAAGTTTCAACCTTACAGGAGAAATTGTTAAAAAGCGAAGTAGAATTAGCTAAATTTAATTCAACCGAAGAAGAAAATTCTAAATTGCGTCAGTATTTAAACTTTTTAAATAATAAGTCGGCTAAATATGTTTTAGCTAATGTTGTTTGGCAGGAAAATCTTTTAAATTTTTCTCATTATAATCAAAATATAGTTATCGATCGTGGTAGCCGTGATGGTTTGTATGAGGGTTTGGCTGTAGTTAATGAAGCCGGAGTGATTGTTGGGAAAATTATTGCAGTAGAAAGTAATAGTTCACGAGTTTGTTTGATAAATAATAGTTTTTGTCAGATGGCAGTATCTTTAAGTAACGAAGAAAGAACTGTTGGCTTGGCTGAGGGAGATTTAGGCTTGTCAGTTAAGATAAGTTTTGTTTCGCAATCAGAAAAAGTTAATGTCGGCGATCAAATTATAACCTCTGGTTTAGAAAAAAATATTCCTCGAGGTTTGGCAGTTGGTCGAGTAAACAATGTTGAACAAGAAGTTAATGATATTTGGCAAAAAATTAATGCTGAAGCTTTATTTAATATTAATGATTTAAATATTGTTTCTGTTATTGTGCCACAGTAATTTATATCTTTATGCCAAAGTATTTAAAATCTGTTTTTTTATTTTTCTTGGCCTTTTTGATATTTTTATTACAGTATTCTTTTTTTAATTCTTTACCTGGTTTTTGGGGAAAGATAAACTTACCGCTATTAGCCGTTATTTGTTTGTTTATTTTTTATAATTTCAAAAATTCTTTATATTTAGCTATCTTCTTGGGAATATTTTTAGATTTATTCTCTTTTTATTTTTTTGGGGTTTATACTCTAGTTTTCATTTTAACCCTATTTTTAGCTGATTTTGTTTGGACTAATTTTTTTACCAATCGTTCCATTTACTCCTTTTTGATTTTAGGCGGTTTTTTATCAATTTTCTATAATTTTATCCTTTATTTAAGCTTATTTATTCTAGAAAAGAGTGATGTTAATGTTGCCTGGTTTAATGGTCATTTTTGGTTGAATTTGCTATATGAGATAATTTGGGTATTTTTATTAATAATAATCTTCTTTTATCTATTAAACCGACAAAAGGGACGTACCGGTGGATTAAGTTTTGAAAAAAAACCATTTTAGTGCTATTATATTAGGTAGATAATTAATCAATTCAATATGAAATTTGACTTTATTACAATTGGTGGCTTAACCGAGGATGTTGTTTTTTTTAGTAACGACGGGGTACTTATTAATAACCCAGGTGATTTACTAAAACAAAAATTATTAGCCTTTGAACAAGGGGCTAAGATTAATGTTTCAGAAAGCGAAATTGGTTTTGGTGGGGGAGCCTCTAATGCCGCTGTTAACTTTTCGAACCTAGGTTTTAAGGTGGCTTGCTTAGGAAAGTTAGGCGCCGATGAAAGATCTTTGAGAATTTTAGAAAATTTAAAGAGGTATAAAGTTAATTGTCAAAACATTGATATTGATAAAAAACAACAAAGTGGTTTTTCCTTCGTTTTAAATAATAAGCAAGATAGAATTATCTTTACTTATCGAGGGGCTAATGATTCTTTTAAGGTAGAAAAAAAACATTTAGCAGTAATTAAAGATTCAGCTTGGGTTTATCTTTCTTCTTTACCGGGTGATAGTTTAGCTAGCTTAAAACATATTTTTTCTGTTAAGAATAAAATAGCTTGGAACCCAGGTTTAAAACAATTATCAGGTAATATTTCAAAAATTGTTCCATTTTTAAAAAAGACCGATATTTTATTATTGAATAAAGACGAAGCTTTAGAGCTAGCTAAAAAATCAGATGATTTTAAAGGTTTGTCCAATGAGTTTTTAAATGATTGTAATAACTTAGTTAAACTGATAAAGAAATTTGGTCCAGCTAAAATTATTTTAACCGATGGTATTTCTGGTTCTTATTTTTATGATGGTGATAATTTGTATAAACAGACTGCTTTAAAGAGCAAGAAGTGTGTTGATGTCACCGGAGTAGGCGATGCTTTTAATTCTACCGCAGTAGCATTTCTGTATAAGTTAAAGGGTGACTACAAGAAAGCTTTGAGTTATGGGGCTAAAAACGCTTCATCTTTGGTAACTAAAATTGGAGCTCAAAATGGGCTACTACCTTTAAATAAAATAATTAAATAACAATTTTATGAAAAATATTTTTATAGTCGAAGATGATTTAAATATCCTTTATGGCTTAAGTGATATTTTTTCTTCTAATGATTACGAGGTTGAAACTAGTGATTCTAATGAAGAATTAGAAGAGCTTTTGGGCCGTATTAGAAAATTTAAACCAGACATTATTATTTTAGATTTAGTTTTACCAAAAATTGATGGGGCAGAACTAATGAAGAGAATAAAAGAGGATGATGTAACCAGCAGTGCTGAAATTTTTATTTTTACCGATTTAAGTGAAGAAGATGGTCGTAGTCGTAGTATTGGCTTAGGCGCTAATTATTATTTTATGAAAAATGAATTTGATATTTATACTTTTTCCAACAAGGTTATGCGAATTATGGGTAGGGAGAGTAAGCTATTGGAAGAAGAAAGTGAAGACACTGATGATTTAGTCTTAGATTAAATATCAAATCTAGAATATTATATTTATATATGAAAAAAAAGAAAAAAATTATTATTATTTCAGTTGTGGCTGTAGTTTTAGTTTTGGCTATTGTCCCTTTATTTTTTAAAAAGAGCAAAGTTCAATATACAACTGTAGAATTAAAAAAACAAGATTTAAAGCAAACTGTTTCTGAAGTCGGGACAGTTAAAGCCAGTCAAGAAATTGGTTTAAATTTTTTGCAAGCTGGAAAACTAAACTTACTTCACGTTGCTGTTGGAGATGAGGTTAGTGAAGGACAAGTTTTAGCTGAGTTAGACTATGCTTCTTTAAACATTAAAAAAGAAGAAGTGCAGGCTGCTTTAAACATTGCTAAGACTAACCAAGATAAATTGATCAAAGGTGCTTCCTATGAAGATATCTCGGTTTTAGAGGCTCAAGTTAATCAAGCTGAGAGTTCATATAATTCAGCCAAAAATGATTTAGAAAACACTAAAAATATTGTTAATGAAAATATTTCTCAAGCAGCTAAAAACCTAAATGATTTGCAAGCTCCAAATTCTTCAGTGCCGATGCTAGTTAAACAATCAGTGGAATCAGCTAGAATTAATTTATCTAATACTGAAAGATCGGGTCAGCAGAGTGTTAGCAATAGCCGTGATTCATTATTATCATCTTTCGATTATAATTTTTCTGTAGCTAAATCAGCCTTGGATGTAGTGAATAGAATTTTAGACGACGAGGATATCAAAAATGTTTTTAGTGTTAAAAATTATTATTACAAATCAGAAGTTGAAAGATTATATGATAGTTCTTTGGAGTTTATGCCTCAAATTAGTTCTTCTATCAGCACTGCTAAAACCAATCCTAGTCCAGAAAATTTAAAGAAGACAGCTGATGATTTATCTAAATTCTTAGATAAGACCTTTTTGACTTTAACTAATTGTTTTACCGCTTTAGAAAATACTATTGTGTCTTCATCTTTCCCTCAAACCTCTCTTGATGCTTTTAAAACTAATATTAATACCAGCAAATCACAAGTTAATACCTCTATTGCTTCATCTCAGAGTTCTTATTTTGCCTATACTAGTGCAGTTTTAAATAATGAAACTAGTGTTTTGAGTGCTAAAGATAATTTAAGAAAAGCCGAAGCTTCTTTAAGCGATGCTATTTCTAATGCTCAAAATGCTTTTTCTTTAGCTAAGGTTAACGGTCAACAACAAATTTCTTCTGCTGAAGCTCGTTTAGATTCAGCTAGCAAAAATTATGAAGTGGTAAAGTTACAGTTAGCTAAGCTAAAAACTCCAGCTAAAAATGATGATTTAAAATTAGCTCAAGCTCAAGTTGATCAAGCTAGCGCTAATTTACAATTAATTGAAAAACAAATTGAAGACAATATTATTAAGGCCCCAATTAATGGAAAAGTGGTTAAGATTAATTATGAAGTAGGGGAACAAGTTAGTGGAGCTCAAGCAGTTATTAGTTTGCTTACTGAAAATAATTATGAAATTGAAGCCCTTATTTCTGAATCAGATATTTCCAAGATAAAGATTGGTAATGAGGCTAAGGTTACCTTTGATGCTTTCGGAGATGATGCTCCGGTTACTGGTAAGGTTTACTTTATTGAACCAGCCGCTACCTCTATTTCTGATGTTATTTACTATAAAGTTAAAATTAATTTTCCTGAGAATGAATTAAATAGTAAAGGTTTAGTAATTAAATCAGGTATGACTTCTAATATTGATATTACTACTAACTTTAAAGCTAATGTTTTAACCGTTCCAGCTAGAGCTGTGTTAACCAGAACTGATAATACTCGTTATGTTAGAGTATTAAACGGGAAAAATGTTAGTGAAATTGATGTTCAAACTGGTATTAGTGGAGATCAAGCAATGTTGGAAATTTCATCTGACCAATTGCTAGAAGGTGCTTTGATAGTTACTGCTATTAAGAATAATTAAAAACATGTTAATTAGAGTAAAAGATCTAAAAAAAGAATACGAATCAGGGGATGTTTCTACTAAAGTGTTGCATGGTGTTTCTTTTGATATTGAAGCTGGTGAGTTTGTTTCTATCATGGGCCCATCTGGTTCTGGAAAATCAACTCTAATGCATATTTTAGGGTTACTCGATCGTTTAAGTAGCGGTGTCTATGAATTTGAAGGTCAAGATGTTAGTGGTTTAAGTGATGATGAATTAGCGGCTTTTAGAAATAAAAAAATTGGTTTTATTTTTCAATCTTTCAATTTGCTGGCTAAGACTTCAGTTTTGGATAATGTAATATTACCTCTAACCTATTCTGACAATCGTCATCACATGGAAGAGCGAGCAAAAAAAGTTTTAGAGAG
Organism: uncultured Gammaproteobacteria bacterium; assembly: GCA_964437025.1. Taxonomy (GTDB): domain Bacteria; phylum Patescibacteriota; class Patescibacteriia; order Patescibacteriales; family UBA12465. The sequence goes on along the minus strand of CAYTEZ010000001.1, from coordinate 27,402 downwards.
TGTTGGCTTGGGCCATCGCTTTAATTATTATACTAATCAAATTTCTGGTGGAGAAAAACAAAGAGTCGCTATTGCCCGAGCTTTAGTTAATGAGCCATCAGTTATCTTTGCTGATGAACCAACTGGTAATCTTGATTCTAAATCTGGTAATCAAATTATGGAGATACTTCAGAAATTAAATGATGATGGTAATACTATTATTTTAGTTACTCACGAAACTGATACCGCTGAACATGCTAAAAGAATTATTAAAATAAAAGACGGAGAAATTATTAGTGACGAACCAGTACAAAATCGTCGCTTAGCTAAAGATGGAATTTTGAGGAAATAATTTATTATGAATTTTTTAAGTTTAAAACAAGCATTTAGAACTTCTATTAAAGCTCTTCGAGCCAATAAAGCCAGGAGCTTTTTAACTATGCTAGGTATAATTATTGGTGTAGCCTCAGTTATCGTTATCATGTCAGTTGGTGCTGGAGCTCAAAGCTTAATTTTAGGACAAATAGAAGGTTTAGGTTCTAATTTGATATCTATTACTCCTGGTAAGTCCGATGAGAAAGGGCCGCCAACCTCAGTTTTGGGTATCGTGGTGACAACTTTAAATGAAGATGATTTTAAATCAATTGAAAAAGTTAAGGGAAGTATCGGAGTCTCGTCTATCACTGCCTATGTTAGTGGTAAGGCGACCTTATCTTTTAAAAATACTTCCATGGACGCTAGCTTAGAAGGGGTTTCGGAATCATACTTAGAGGCTGAAGGTGGGGAATTAGTTTCGGGCCGTTTCTTTACTTCGGAAGAAAATGAGAGTTTAGCTAATTTAGTGGTTTTGGGTAGCGGAGTAAAAAAAGAATTGTTTGGTGATTCGGAGGCTGTTGGCCAAAGAGTAAAAATTAAAAAACAAATTTTTGAGGTTATTGGAGTTTTTGAAGAAAGAGGTCAAGTTGCTTTTTCTAATTATGATGATAGTGCTTTTATACCAGTTAAAACTATGCAGAAGACTATTGTTGGAATTGATTATTTAAATAATATCAATGTTAAAGCTGATGAAAATTATAATATTGATGATGTTATTTATAATATAGAAGTTATTTTGCGCGATAATCATGGTATTAAAGATCAGAGTGGTGATAGTGATGATTTTTCAGTTCGTAGTTTAACCGACTTATTAGATTTGGTTAGAACTATTACTGATGCTTTGCGTTACTTTTTAGCTTTAATGGCTGGGTTGTCTTTGGTGGTTGGTGGAATTGGTATTATGAATATTATGCTTATTAGTGTTAATGAAAGAACTAGGGAAATAGGTGTGCGTAAAGCAATTGGGGCTTCAAATAAAAATATAATTAGTCAGTTTTTGTTAGAGGCTGTTATTTTAACTTTGTTTGGTGGAATAATAGGCATTGTTTCAGGAGTAATAGTTTCTTGGCTGATATCAGTGGTAATGAAATATTTAGATTATGATTGGGCTCTTATCGTTAGTCCAGTTTCAGTTTTCTTGGCCATTTTTATTTCTGGTTTAGTTGGCTTGGTCTTTGGTATATACCCAGCTAAAAAAGCTAGTAAATTAGAGCCAGTTGAAGCTTTAAGTTATGAATAATTTATGAGAATAAGAGAAGTAGTAAAACTATCTTTGAGTTCCATGTTAAAGAATAAAACTAGAACAACTTTAACTGTTTTAGGTATGGTTATTGGTATTGCTAGTATCATTATTGTTTTTGCTGCTGGAGAGGGTATTAGGAGTTTAATAGTTGGCCAAATCGAAGCTTTTGGTACTAACACTATTCAAACTGAGGTGAAGGTTCCTAGCTCTAAAAAAGGAACTGAAGCTGACATGGATAGTGCTCAAGCTATTGCTAGCGGAATTCAAGTTACTTCTTTAAATGAGAATGATTTAGAGGATATAAAAAAGTTAAATAATATTAGTGATGGTTATGGTGCAATTTTGAGCCAAGAAACTATTAGCTATCAAAATGAAACAAAGAAGGCTTTCCTTTTTGGTGTTAGTCCTTCTTATATTGATATTGATAATTCCGAATTGGAAAGTGGTTATTTTTTTACAAACAGTGATAATGAATCATTGTCGCAAGTAGTAGTTTTGGGAAGCAAGGTGGCGGAAGATATTTTTCAAGGAGAGGATCCAATTGGAAAAAATGTAACTATAAAAAGAGGACGTTATTTAGTTGTGGGTGTTTTAAAGGAAAGGGGAGCAACAGTTGGTTTTGATTTTGACTCTATGACCTTAATGCCGGTTAAAACTTTACAGAAGAAAGTTATGGGGATTGATTATTTTATGTATACTATGCACAAAGTAGTTGATCCTAATCTAGCTGAAGAAACAGCTGAAGATATGAGAGAAATTTTGCGAGATAATCATGGAATCAGTAATCCTGATAGAGATGATTTTCGTGTGACTACTATGAAGGAGATGCTTAAAACATCAAAAAGCATTACTAATAGTATTACTATTTTACTTCTTTTAATTGTTACCGTTTCTTTGGTGGTTGGTGGTGTTGGCATACTTAATGTTATGTATGTTATTGTGTCGGAGCGTACTCCAGAGATTGGTTTGCGTAAAGCTTTGGGCGCTAAGTTTTCTGATATTATGAAACAATTTTTAATTGAATCAATTTTGATTACTTTAATTGGGGCAGTGTTGGGTATAATTTTGGGAATAATTTTTTCTTTTTTTATATTTCTTCTAGCCAATTATTTTGGCTTGAGTTGGAAATTTGTCGTGCCCTTCAAAGCTTTTGTTGTTTCTTTTTTATTTGCTGTTTTCTTCGGTGTAGTTTTTGGTATTTTCCCAGCTCGAAAAGCTGGGCGTTTAGACCCGGTAGAAGCTTTGAGAAAAGAGTAAATTGTCAAAAAAGGTCTTGGTTGACTAATAATCAATAAAAGGCTAAGATATATCTATATTTCTTAATTTTCTAAATATATGATGGTAAAAAGAATAGGAATTGACTTAGGGACAACTTATACCTTGGTTTATTTGCCTAAAAGAGGTGTTGTTATTAATGAACCAAGTGTAGTAGCTGTTTCTATGGATGATAATAAGGTCCTAGCAGTAGGACATGAAGCTAAAGATATGTTGGGTCGTACTCCCGACACTATTATAGCCTTAAAACCATTAAAAGACGGAGTAATTGCTGATTATAGAACAACTGAAGCTATGATCCGTTATTTTATTAACAAAACTTTAGGAAAGGTAAGAATATTTCGTCCCGAGGTTATGGTAGCTGTTCCTGCCGGTATCTCTTCTAATGAAAGAAGGGCTGTAATTGAAGCTACTATCGCTGCCGGAGCTAAAGCTGCCTATATCATCAAAGAGCCGGTAGCAGCTGCTATTGGGGCTAATATTCCAATTAGTTCAGCTACTGGTCACATGGTAGTTGATATTGGTGGTGGTACTTCTGAAATGGCGGTTATATCCTTAGGTGGAGTAGTTTCTTCAACTTCAGTTCGTATCGGTGGAAATAAATTAGACTTAGCTATTTTGGAATATGTTAGAAAAAAATATGGTTTAGTTATTGGTGAGAGAACAGCTGAGGAAATGAAAATAAAAGTTGGTTCAGCTTTATATTTAGATGATGATAGTGTGCTAACTATGGAAATAAATGGACGAGATGCAGTTAGTGGATTACCTAAGACTATGGAAATAAATAGTAATGATGTAACTGCAGCTATCTCTAGTGAATTAGAAATTATTTTAAATACTGCCAAAAAAATACTTCAACAAACTCCACCCGAATTGGTGGCTGATATTATTGATAAGGGTATTGTTTTAACTGGTGGCACTGCCTTGCTTAGAAATATTGATCAATTATTTTCTCGAGCTCTAGGTGTGTCTGCCTATGTTGCCGACGATCCTTTACTTTGTGTAGCTAAAGGAACAGGTATTGCTTTGGATAATTTAGACTCATACAAACGAAGTATTTTGGCGGCTAAATAATAATCATTATGGTTATAGGAATAGACGCTTCACGAGCTAATAGAGATTTTAAAACGGGGACTGAATGGTACTCCTATTATCTGATAAAAAATTTAATTGAAATTGATAAAGAAAATAAATACATTTTGTATTCCGATAAACCATTGTCAGAATCATTTCTTGATGATTTAAACTTAAAAGAGAATAAACACGTTAAGGTCAAAGTTTTGCACTGGCCTTTTTCTTTTTTATGGACCTTGGGACGCTTAAGTTTAGAAATGATTTTTCATAGTCCTAATGTTCTATTTGTGCCAGCTCATGCCTTACCTTTAATTTTTCCTAAAAAAACAATTAATACTATTCATGATATCGCTTTTTTAAAAAATGAATGTTTTTATGATCCAGTTTTGGTTTCGGATAATTTTACCAGTCCTACTAAAATGACAAAGTCTTTAGTTCGTTTTTTTACGCTTGGAAAATATACCTCTAAGGCAACTGATTATTTAAAATGGTCAACTAAGTTGGCTTTAAAGAGAGCTAAAAAAATAATAACTGTTTCTGAATTTACCAAGAAAGAGATTCTAAAAAACTATCAAGTGAAGAATGACAAAATTGCAGTAGTTCATAATGGTTTTATGGATTCTTTGTATAAAAAACTGCCAGAAAACGAAGATATGGAAAAGATTTTAAAGAAATATGGCCTTGATTTTCCTTATTTTTTATACGTTGGTCGCATGGAAAAGAAAAAAAATATTCATCGTTTGATTGAAGGTTTTTCTATTTTTAAAGAAAGGAATAAGGATTCAAATATTAAATTAATTTTAGCTGGTCGAGCTGGTTATGGTTATGATGAAATGAGATATTTAATTGAAGAATTTGCTTTAGAAAATGATGTTTTAATACTGGGTTGGGTGGAAGAAAAAGATATGCCTTATATCTTTAATAAAGCTGAGGCTTTTGTTTTTCCTTCTTTGTATGAGGGTTTTGGTATCCCAGTTTTGCAAGCTATGGCTTGTGGCACTCCTAATATATTATCAGACATTGATGTTTTAGTGGAAGTGGCCGGAAGAGATAACGCTTTATTTTTTGATCGTTTTGATGTTGTTGATTTAGCTAAAAAAATGGAGATAATTATTTCTGATAAAGAACTTCGAGAAAAATTAATAAATAATGGCTTAACTAGGGCTAAAGATTTCTCTTGGCGCAAATGTGCTGAGCAAACCTTAAAAGAAATTAAACAAATGTAAATGAAAAAAGAATTTTATACTAAATTAAAAAATATTATAACACAGTATCGGGTGTTTTTTTATATTACCCTATTTATTATATTAATCATTTTAGTTTTTTTTGTTTTTATTAAAAAAAATTCACCTCAAAGTAATGATAATTTAAAAGATGGAGCTAATGATATTAGCGAAATAACTTGTGGTGATAATTGTGCTTTTAGATTAATAGACGGGGCTGTGGTAGAACGTGGACAAGAAAAACCTTTCTTAATTTCAGCCGTAATTGATAATCAAGTAGAAGCTAGGCCACAATTTTCTTTAGCTAAAGCCGTCCTTGTTTATGATGCTCCAGCAGAAGGAGGAATTAATCGTTATCTAGCCTTTTTTCCAAGTGATGCTCTAGATATTTCAGAAATTGGGCCAGTTAGGAGTGCTCGGCCATATTTTTTAGACATTGCTTCTGAGTATGATTCTTTAATGTTACATTGTGGCGGTAGTCCGGAGGCCTTAGCGTTAATAATTAGAGACAAAAAACTTGCGTTAAATGAATTCTATAACGGTTATTATTTTAGAAGATATTCTGGTTTTGTAGCCCCACACAATGTCTTAGCTGATTTTTCTAAAATTAAAGAATATTTAATAGAAAAAGATTTACATAGCTCTGAATTTAACTCTTGGAAGTTTAAAGATGAAAAGTTAGCCTCTAGTTCTTTAAATGAAAAGATAAAGATAGAGAATGGTTTTAAAGATTATGTTATTGAGTGGAATTATGACAAAGAAAAGAATCTATATACAAAAAATTTAGGCGGTAAAGAGCAAGTAGATAATGCGGGAGAAAATATTTCTGCCAGTAATTTGATATTTCAATTTGTTCAAACTGAAATACTTGATGAAGCGCTTCGTTTGCGCATTAAGTTGAGTGGGGAAGGAGAGGCTACTATTTGTTTGGATGGCTCTTGTAAGTTGGGTTATTGGAAAAAAAATAGCGCGACTAATCGCACTGTTTTCTATTATTCAGATGGGACAGAAGTTGAGTTTAATCGTGGAAAAACTTGGGTTCATTTACTAGATGATAATTATTCTCTTACTTTTTAACTCTAAATATTACTAAGCGAGTTTCATTTTTTAAATCTAATATAATTTTTGTCTCAATTAAGCATTCTCGGAATGCTTTTTTTGCTAGCTCTAATATTTTTGTCTCTTGCCAGGGATTAATTTCGGCATAGATATTAAATTTAGAGTGTTTAGTAGTTTCAATTATTTGTTTAAATAGTTTTTGGTATAAGAACAATCCATCCTTACCACCAGCTAAAGCTGTTTTTGGTTCTTTTTGGATGCTGGGTGATTTCTTTATCTCTTCCGTTGTGAGATATGGCAGATTAGCTAGGACAAAATATTCTTTTGGCTCTAGATTTATTTTATTAATTAATTTTTGTAAAAGATTACTTTTGGAGAACTTGATAATTTTATCAAGTTGGTATCTCTTAGCGTTTTTCTTAGCTATTTTTAAGGCTTTGGAGCTTATATCTAAACCGTAATAATTAATATTTTTATTATTTTTTAGGATATGAGCTAGGCTAATAATTAAACAAGCAGAACCGGTTCCGACATCAATAATACTGGCCTCTTTTTTTATATTTTTTATATCTGACAAAACATTTTCTATAATTAATTCACTTTCTGGTCGAGGGATAAGGACGTCAGGGGAGACGATAAAATTTAGTTGATAGAAATCTTTATTCTTTAGGAGATAGGCTAAGGGCCAATTTTTGCTACGAAGTTTGGCTAGCTTTTTTATTTCTTGTTCTTGCTTCTTGAAAATCTTTTTTTCAGGGTGAGAAATGATAAAGCTTTGATCTATTTTACAAACAAAAGAAATCAGAGAGCTAGCCTCTAATTGATAGTTTTCTATTTTGGAGTTTTTTAGCTTAGTTGAGATCTCCTTTAAGATATCAAAAATAGTCATATTAATTTAGAACTGAGAGACTTTTGACAATATCATCTAATTCTCCATCCATAATTTCGGAGATATTATGCCAAGATTTATTAACTCGATGATCGGTTATTCTATCTTGAGGGAAGTTATATGTTCTAATTTTGTCACTGCGGTCACCGTTGCCAACTTGCTCTTTTCTTTCTTTAGAATCTTTAGCTGCTTTTTCTTCTTCGGCTTTGGCCAGTATTCTGGAGCGTAAAATTTGCATAGCTTTTTCTTTATTTTGGTGTTGTGATTTTTGGTCTTGGCAACTAACCACGATTCCTGTTGGTATGTGAGTAATACGGATAGCTGAGTAAGTAGTATTAACACTTTGACCACCAGGCCCAGAAGAACAGAAGGTATCTATTCTGATATCGCTAGCCTCTATTTTAACATCAACCTCTTCTGCTTCTGGTAAAACAATTACAGTGGAAGTAGAAGTATGAACACGGCCTTGTTTTTCGGTTTCTGGTACTCTTTGAACGCGGTGAGTTCCAGCCTCATATTTTAAATGACCATAAACGTTGTTACCAGCAATAGAAAAAATAATTTCTTTAAAACCACCAATACCAATAGCACTGGAGTTTAATACTTCAGTTTTCCAACCATTTTTTTCAGCATAACGACTGTACATTCTAAATAATTCAGCGGTAAAAAGAGCACCTTCATCGCCACCAGCTCCAGCTCTAATTTCTATAATAATATCTTTCTTGTCATTAGGATCGGCTGGGTGTAATTCACGGTGTAATTCTAAATCTAATTTTTCTTTCTTTTCTTGCAGTTCAATTAATTCCTCAGCTGCCATTTTTCCCAAATCAGATGTTTCCTCTAGTTTTATAATCTCTTGATTGCCGGAAATATTTTCTTCTATTTTTTCAATTTCGGTAATTAAATCATAGGCCTTCTTGATGGAAGAAAGTTCTTTAGCAATTTTGGTTAATTGTGTTGGATCAGAGATAATGGCTGAATCTGACATTTTAGCACTTAGCTCCTGATATTTTGTTTTTATTTCGTTGTTTGTCATATATTAATAGTTTAATTGATTTTTGGATAAAATAAAAGCTTCGAAATCGAAGCTTTTATTTTTTATATATCATTGCTATTTGCTTTTTTCCGATTTCTTAGCAGCTTTAGTTGCTCTTTTGGCAGTTTTACTTTTTCTAGAATCATCTTTTCTATCCATTTTTTCTTTAAATTTACCAACGCGATTAGCAGTATCTACTAATTTTTGTTTTCCAGTATAAAAAGGATGGCAGTTTGAGCATAACTCAGTTTTGATTTCCGGGTCAACTGAACCGGTTTCTAATACAAAACCACAAGCACAAGTAGCTTTGATTTTGTTATTATACTTTGGATGAATATCTTTCTTCATATTTTATATTATATAATTATAATTTAAATAATAAAACCATCTAATAATGGCTTTTTTGATAATATCATAGACTAAAAAATAAATCAATAGCAGTTTTATATGGGGTTTATTTAACTTGATTTTAAGGGTTTTACGTGCTAAAATCCTAGTAGAATTAATAATTAATTTTTTAGTATGATTAAAGGGGTTATTATAAAGAATCTTAATCAATATCATGACGATCGTGGTTGGCTGAGTGAGATTTATCGAGTAGATGAGTTGAATTATCAACCTAGCATGGCTTATATTAGCTTAACTAAACCTGGTGTTATTCGTGGTCCACATGAGCACAAATACCAAAGTGATTGTTTTGTTTTTGTTGGCCCTGGTTCTTTTTCTCTTCATCTTTGGGACAGAAGAGAAGATAGTGAAACTAAGGGAGAATATATTAATATTGAGGTGGGGGAGAATAATCCTAGCTTAGTCATTGTTCCTCCAGGGGTTGTTCATGGTTATAAAGCTATAGGTCCAGTTGATTCTTATTCTATAAATTTACCAGATAAATTATATAAGGGGGAGGGAAAAACAGAAGAGATTGATGAGATTCGTTGGGAAAACGATATTGATTCTCCTTTTGTTATTAAATAGAAATAATTAAGATAAAAATTATGGCAAAAATACTTGTAACTGGTGGAGCTGGTTTTATCGGTTCAAACTTTATCAGATATTGGTTGAAATCAAATCCTAGTGATGAAATTATTAATTTGGATAAATTAACTTATGCTGGTAATCTTGATAATTTATTAGATATATCAGACAATCCTAATTATCGTTTTGTTCAAGGTGATATTTGTGACTCTGAATTAGTTAATTCTTTAGTTAAGGGTGTTAGTTTAATAGTTCATTTTGCAGCTGAGAGTCATGTTGATAGATCAATCCAAAACAGTTCTGATTTTATCAAAACTAATGTTGAAGGTACTAGAACTCTTTTAGAAGCAGCTAAGAATAATGGCGGAATTCGTTTTCATCATATTTCAACAGATGAAGTTTTTGGTTCTTTATCCTTAAATGATCCTAAATTTAACGAAAAGACACCTTATGATCCTCGTTCACCCTATAGTGCTTCTAAAGCTTCATCTGATCATTTAGTTCGAGCTTATTTCCATACTCACAATTTACCAATAACTATTTCTAATTGTTCTAATAACTATGGTCCTTATCAATTTCCAGAAAAATTAATTCCGCTTTTCATCACCAATTTATTGGAAGGAAAAAAAGTACCGGTTTATGGTAGTGGTGAAAATATTAGGGATTGGATTCATGTGGAAGATCATAATAGGGGGGTAGAGTTAATAATTAAGAAAGGAAAGATTGGTGAAACCTATTGCTTAGGGGGAAACAACGAAATAAGGAATATTGATATTACCAAAAATATTTTAAGTTTAATGGAATTTGGTGAGGATATGATTGAACATGTTGGTGATCGCTTGGGGCATGATTTACGTTATGCTATTGATTTTTCTAAAGCTGAGAAAGAATTGGGTTTTAGACCTCAAATTGATTTTGTTTCTGGTTTAAAAGATACTATTTCTTGGTATAAAAACAATCCTGCTTGGTGGCAGAAATTAAAAAATAAACAATAGTCTTATGGAAAAAATTTTGCTTTTAGGAGCTGACGGTAATTTAGGTGAGCAATTGAGATTAGAGTTAGAAAAGTATGATGATTACGAAATAATTTCCTATACTAAGGAAGATTTAAATTTGTTAGAGCAGGATTTAATAGTTCCTAAGATAACAAAAGTTAAGCCTAATATTATCATCAACGCTACTGCCTATAATGCGGTTGATAAATGTGAAGAGTTTGATAAAGAGTATCAGATAGCTAAGAAAATAAATGGAGAAACTTTGCGCTATTTAGGCCGAGCAGCTTTAAAAAATGATGCTATCTTAATTCATTATTCAACCGATTATGTTTTTGGTGGTGATACTTGCCAAGATGATAATTGTGCTGAAGAATGTTTGTTAGAATTTAAAGAAAAGGGTGGTTTTAAAGAAAGTGATACCCCTTGTCCTATTAATCGTTATGGTGAGACAAAATTAATGGGGGAGAATGAAATTTTAAAATTAGCTGAAAGAAAATTAAAATATTATATTATTCGAACTTCAAAATTATTTGGCCCTAAGGGTAAATCGCCCGATGCTAAAGAGAACTTTTTTGATTTGATGTTAAAAATTTCCCAAACTCAGAGTACTTTGAAGGTGGTAGGAGAAGAACTTAGTTGCTTTACCTATACTCCAGACTTAGCCAAACAAACTGTTAATATATTAAGGGATAAAAAAGAATGGGGAATATATCATGTTCGAAATAATGACCCAGCTATTTGGTATGATGCAGCGGTAGAACTTTTCCGCCTTAAAGGAATAAGGGTTCTCACTATCCCAGTTTCAGCTGATGAGTTTCCTCGTCCTGCTAAAAGACCAAAATATTCAGTTTTAGCTAATACTAAATTACCAGCCTTACGTAGTTGGAAGGAGGCTTTAAAAGAATATATAAATAATATTAATTAAAAAATATGAAAGGAATTATTTTGTCTGGTGGTAGCGCTACTAGACTTCGACCTTGTACTAAGGTTACATCAAAACAATTACTCCCGGTCTATAATCGGCCGATGATTTATTATCCGCTAAATACTTTGATTAAAGCTGGTATTAAGGATATTTTAATTATTGTAGCCCCAGAACAAGCCGGTCATTATTTAAATCTACTTGGTAGTGGCAAAGATTTTGGAGTAAAGTTTAGTTATGAGGTGCAGGACAAGCCAGAAGGTTTAGCCCAGGCGTTTATCATCGGTGAGAGATTTATTGATGAGGATAGTGTTTGTATGATACTGGGTGATAATATCTTCGAAGATGATTTTTCTGAGGATATTAAGAATTTTAAAAGTGGAGCTAAAGTTTTTGCTAAAAGAGTACCAGACCCACAACGTTTTGGAGTAGTGGAGTTTGATGAAAATAATAAAGCTATATCTATTGAAGAAAAACCAGAAAATCCTAAATCAAATTATTGTGTTACCGGATTATATGTTTATGATAGCCAAGTTGTAAACATTGCTAAAAATTTAAAACCATCAGGCCGAGGAGAATTAGAGATTACTGATGTTAATAAAACCTATCTAGCCAATGGTCAATTAGATGTAGCAATGGTAGATGGAGCTTGGATCGATGCTGGAACTTTTGATAGTTTGTTAGAAGCTCAGATTTTAGCTAAAGAAAAATTACAAGATAAATTAGTGATTTAAATTAAATAAAAAAATATGGCAGGAAAAAACATTTCTAACCAAGAAGTGAAGGGAACTAGAGATTGGTTTCCCGAGGAATTTAATTTTCGTAAGTATATTTTTGATAAATGGCGTCAAGTTTGTTTGTCCTATGGTTTTTCAGAATATTTAAGTCCGCTTTTAGAAAATGCTGAGATTTATCGGGCTAAATCAGGTGAAGATATTTCTGGAAAAGAATTAATGATTTTTGTTGATCAAGGTGGAAGGGAATTAGCTATTAGACCAGAAATGACACCTAGTATTGTTCGAATGGTTTCTAAAATTTATCCAACTGCACCCAAGCCTTTGAAATTATTTTCTATTGCCAACTTTATTCGTAATGAAAAACCACAACGAGGCCGTAATCGTGAATTTTGGCAATTGAATTGTGATATTTTTGGTGAAGAAAGTATATTGTCAGATTTAGAAATACTTCAATTAAGTATTGATTTAGTTTTGTCTTTTAACCCACCAAAAGATTCCTTTATTCTAAAAATAAGTCATCGTGGACTTATCGAGGCCTTGTTTGATGCTATTAAGGTTAAGAAAGAACAGAGACTAAATTTAGTTAGGTTGATGGATAAGAATAAGAAATTAAAGGATAGTGATTTTATCACTGAAATGGAAAATCTTGGTTTAAAAAGTGAACAGATTGATAGAGTTATCAAATTTATTTCTTCCTCTAGTTTGAATGATTTGGTTGATGATATCCCAGAAATTGCCGATTCCTATGCCGTAGTGTTTTTAAAAAATATCATGGATAAATTAAAATCTGTTTCTTATGACAAATATGTTATCTTTAGCCCAGATATTATCCGTGGTTTTGATTACTATGATGGTTTAGTTTTTGAAGTTTTTGATAAACATCCAGACAATAATCGAGCGATGTTTGGTGGAGGTAGATATAATGGTTTGGCTAATATTTTTGGTTCTAATAATTTCCCAGCTATTGGTTTTGCTCCAGGTGATGAAACTTTTAAATTATTTTTAGAGTCCTGGAATATATTGCCAAAAATTGAAAGCAAAAAAGATGTCTATTATTTACCACTTCTTAAAGAGGAGTATGATAAGACTATGTTGTTGCTTGCCAGCAATATGAGGAAGGAAGGGAAGAAAGTAGAGTTAGGTTTAAATCTAACTAAAATTCCTAAAGCCCTAGAGTATGCTAATAAAAACAATTTAGGTTATGTTGTGATTTTAGGTGAAGATGAGTTTAAGTCTAAGAAATATAAAGTTAAGGATATGAAGAGCGGGAAAGAGACTAGTGTTAAGATTAAATAATAAAAGACTATAAAATGACCAGTAATTTGGTCATTTTTTGAAGTATTTAAGGTATTGTACACAAAGTATTTACAATTGTACATAAAATATGTATAATATAGATGAGATAAACCAAAATGAAATAATTAAGTATTTATATGTTAAATTTTTTAAAAAATGGAGGAGGCGAAATTCTTAAGCTTTTTTTTAAGGATACCGAAAAAGAGTATTATTTTAGAGAAATTTCTAAAATTTTAAATAAAGAACCCAGTTATTATCAAAAATATTTAGATAGACTGGTTGAGGATAAAATATTGTTAGATAATCGTCGTGGTAATATGCGATTTTTTAGATTAAATAAAGAGCACCCGCTTTATGAGGAAATAAAAAGTATTGTCTCTAAAACTGTTGGTTTGGAAAATGAACTTAAAGAAATAGTTGATAAGCTTGGCGATGTTGAATGTGCTTTTATATTTGGGTCTATTGCTAAGGGTAAGGAAAATAGTAATAGTGATGTTGATTTAATGTTAATTGGGGATGTAGATCAAAATATTTTTACACCCCTTTTAAGTTCAGTGGAAAGTAAAATTTCTAGAGAAATAAATTATCATATTTATAGTAGGAAAGAAATTACTAAAAAGATTAAAGAACGAGACGGTTTTATATCTAATATTTTTTTATCGCCAATTATTAAATTAAAAGGAGACCCTTATGAATTCGAAGGAATTTCAAACATTATTAAACAATAACTTAATTGAGCCTTTTTCTTTAAGTTTAAAACTTATTGAAACAAAGATTAAAAAGGCTGAGAGATTGTATGATTTTTCTTATAAAAATTTATCCGGTCTGACAATGGGCGATGGTGATATTGTTTACAATAATATTTATGATTCAGTCAGAATTGCTTGCGAGGCAGTGCTTTTAATTAATGGATATAGAGCTAAAACAAGCGGAGAGGGACATCACTATATTGTGATTAATACTGCTGCAATTTTGCTTGATGGTCAGCTTGCTAATGAATTTAAAAGATTCCAACAAATGAGAAAAAAAAGAAATCAAATTGAATATGGAGATTTTGTTGGAATTTCTGAAGTAGAATTAAAACAAGCATATATAGATGCTGGTGTTTTGATAGCTAAAATTAAGGAATTAAAATTGATTTTAAATAAGCAAGGTATATTAAATTTTTAAAAATAAAAAATAATATGTTTAAGAAGGTTCAATTTAATCTCACAAAAATAAAATATATAGGCAAATCAATTGGCAGAAATGTTTGCATAAATATTGATATACTCGATAGAAATTTAAAAATTGATAAAAGAATTAAAGTTGGAGATGTGGTGGAGCTTGAAAAGGAAATAGGTTCTTTTTCGATTGACCAAAAATTTTTTAAAACTAAAGTAAAAATTGTTGTTGTTGAAAAAGATGTTTTGTTTAATGATATGGGCAGTACCGAAAATTCGATTAATATTGATATGAAAAATTTTAAACAACAAAAATTTGATTATATGATTGAGCTTCGTGAAAAGCGTTTTTTGAAAAATTGGGGTAAGTCAATTGCAAAATTTGAAATTACTATTGAAGCCTCTGCTGTTGAACCGATAAAATATATACCTGATATTGGTGATGGTTGGCTTAAGGTCAAAATGGAAAATGGAGACTTGGTTTCTTTACCAGCTTTTTTGGAAGTGCAGCCAGAAAATATTAAGGAAGGGCGGGAATATTTTAAAATATTGGAAGGTTTGTACAAGGATAGCAAGGCCTCGGTTAGTTTAAGCAATGAAAATAATAATATTTCAAGACTTTTGACCGATATTGAATATGAGCCCTCAGCTCATATTCAGTATTCTATTTCTAAAAAAAAGTTAATTATTGGAGCTAAAAAATATAATGTTGTCGATTATCCGGACTATCCATTAGAAGTAGGTTGGTATGATATTGAATTACCAGATTATCCTCATTCGGGTGGCCAGTATTATTTAAATAAATCATCTAGAGCAAAAACTTGGTTTAGAATTGGACACGAAGGAGAAAGATATTTACATACAGGTAGTCGATCCTTAGGTTGCGTCACAGTAACTGAGGTCGAAAAATGGAATGAGATATATGACAAATTAATTAAAGCTCGTAAAGGTGATTTTTTAAGTATAGGTGTTCTTGAAGTAATAAAGTAATTATGAAATTTATAAAAAAAAATATTTATAAGTCAGTAATTATAAGTACTATCATAATATTATTTATACTAGTATTGGTTTTTTTTGTTTCAAAAAATAAAAATCAATTTTTGATAGAAAAACAAATTATATCAAAGACTGATTATAGAATATTTGCTTGTGGTGAGGAGATTTTTTTAAAGCCAGATTCAAAATTACTGAAAACAAAAAGAAATTCTTTATTTGAATTAAGTAAGCCAGGTAGCATTATAGTTAGTGGTTCACCCTCGAATATTGAAGATCTTTCTTTGGCTTCTTTTTTTGATGCGGCTGGTGGTACTTTAGAATCTTCAGATGAAAATAAAAATTTTTTTGTTGTGCCAACTGAATCTGGTTTACGTGAATTTAGATCTGGAGACATTTGTAACGGAAAGGAGGCTAATCTTTATATATTACACTATAGAGTTGAAGCGTCAACAAAACCATGGCCTGTCTATTCGCAGATTATGTGGAAATATTTTGATTATATTTTAACAAGTAATTATAATAAAGACATACCAAGTGATTGTTTGGTGTTTATTTTTGATTCGGAAGATGTTTTGGATAACCCTTGGCCTTATTGTTCGTCTTATGACGATGCGTTGTCTACTGGTGAATTGGTTTTGCAGAGGTAATCTTTTATTAAATATAATATTTTAAAATTAACAATAAATAATATGGAAGACCTTTTTAAATATTTTAGAGATTTGAAAAAAAATGAAGGCATTTCCGATGAGGACAGAAGAGAAATAAGGAGTGAAGGTAAACTTGATCCTAAAACAGAGTTTGGTAATAAAGAGAACAAACTAGAAGAGGAAGAGAATTTAGGAGAAATTTCTAAACGATTTTATCATTCTTTAGAGCTGGTAAAAGCGGCGAGTTTAAAGCTAGAGTTTTCTGGTAATCAAAAAGAATCTCAGATTTTAAATATGAGAAAAGATGTGGCCATAAAAACATTCTCTAAAATTTTGGAAGATATAAAAAAATATTTATCACAAGTTGCTATATTGCAGGTAGAAAAAAAGGAAAGTTATGAAGATTTAGATCAATATCAGTCAGTGGTTGAAAAGTCAGATGGATTGAGAAGAATTTATCACAATGCTTTAATATCAGATTTAAAAATGTTGATTAAAATTATTAATATTAATTTTAACAAAGACTTTCCAGAAGAGCTTCGCCTAGAGGAAGAAGCTAAGGCTATGGACAGAAAAGATTTGAGTCGAGAGGAATTAAAAAATTTGATGAGCCAGAGAGAATATTATTCTTTTCCTAACAAAAGAGATATATTTTTTGATTTAGATAATGTTCGCACCGATCCTTTAGCTGAAAGGGGTTATATTGCTAATTGGGCTCTTGAAATGTATGAAGATTTAACAGTTCTATCAGAAAAAATAAAAGAAGAATTAAAAAAATAAGGTCTTTTTTCAAAGACCTTCTTTTATTTGTTTGACAAAAATATCTTGAGCTAATTGATATAGCCCTTCATTTGTATAATTGTCTTTTTTTAGCGTTGGAGGTAGTTCATTTCTAAATTTTTCTAGTAGTTCTTTTAGTTGTTGTGAGTTTTTTTTGTTTGTGTTTTTATCAAAACCAAAATTTACTACGTCTCTAGCTCTTTCGATTAATTCCTTGTTGGGAATTATTTTTTTTTCTTCCATAACCTCTTTTTTTAACGCCTAGAGATTATATCATAACTTTAAATATAAGTCAATAGTATAAATAAGCTTACTTTTTAGGATTTTTCATGAATTTCTCTATTTTTTCTATTAAATCAGCCTTATTTCCTGGTTTAAACAGCTCTTCCTGAGCTCTATTAATCAATTCTGGTATTCCACCCAAATCTGAGGCTATTATCGGTAGATCAAAGCTTTTAGCCTCATAGATGATAGTAGGGGAGTTCTCATAACAAAGAGAAGGAACAATTAAACAGTCACTTCTTTGTAATTCTATAGCCAGTTCTAAAGGTTCTTTTTTACCTAAGAATTCAAATCGTTTATCATCCTTTATCATCTCCAATATTTCTTCCTCTAGAGTGCCTAAACCTATTATTTTTAATCTTATATTTTCTTTTTCAATTTGTTTGAAGGTTTCTATTAGAAAAATAATACCCTTATGTTTTTCTAGTTGACCAACAAAAAGAAAATCAGTTATTTCTTTATTCTCTCTTTTTTCTGTTGTTATCTTTTCTATATTTACTGGATTAGGTCTAACTTGTTTTGTGCTATTTTTAAAATAGCCTCTATTGATATGTTCTTTTAGTAGCCAATGTGAAGGAGAAATAACCGTATCAGGTGAGCCAATAATTTTTTTTACTATTATCTGATATATTTTAGCTAAATTTGAATTAGCTTTTTTTTCTTGCCCAAAAATAATTAAACCCGAAGGGTAGAATAGTTGAACATCGTGTAAGATGTGTTCTTGTTTAATACCTATTTTTTTTATAATCCTAAAAGTTAGCAAACCAATACCCATTAAGTTATTAGTGATAACTAAATCTGGCTTTTCGTTTAATAAAATATTTTTTAATTTTTTTCTTTGATTGAAATTAAAGAGATTAGCTATTTGCCACAACAAGCGATAGGGGAGAGATTTAGTAGAGAGATTATAATAGCTAGATGGTAGATAATATGTTAGAGGATCTTTATTTATCTCTGTTTTATCTTTTGGTTTAGTGCTTATTACAAAACAGGAATGACCTAAAGCTTGTAGATCCTTAATCATGGATTCACAAACTCTTTCGGCCCCACCCTTATTATATGGTTTGTATAGGTTGTTGATTATAGCTATTTTCATAGATTTAGAAGTTCTTGAATATTTTGTTCAAATCTTTCTTGAGAATATTTATTTTCTGCTAGTTTTCTAGCTTCTATTTCCATATTTGTTAATTTTTCTGGATTATTTATCAAACTTTCAATTTTTTCTTTTAAATCAGGGATGTTATTTATCTCAACCGTTAGACCTGATTTTCCATCTTCAAAAACCGACCTAACTCCCGGAAGATTAGAAGCAATAACTGGAGTGGCACAAGCAAGCGATTCAATTAAAACTATTCCAAAAGCTTCATTACTATTAATTGATGGCAAAATTGTAACCTTGGCTTGTTGATAGTTTTTTATTAATTCATCTTTTTCTAGTTTTCCTAAAAATTCTACTCGATTATCTATCTCTAATTTCTGACATAGTTTTACAAATTTTTCCTTCTGATCACCTTCGCCAATTATTTTTAAACGATATTCTTTGTTTTCTATTTTACTAAAAGCTTGAATTAGTATTTCAACGCCTTTAAAATAATGGGCTTTATCTAATCCGCCCACAAAGAGCAAGACGTTTTCTTTGCTGTCTATATTAGCTTTAAATTCTTCCGTGTTAATAGCAAAAGGAATTTCTTTAAATTTATTTTGATATTTCTGATATATATTTTTTATTTCACTGTTTTTAATATAATCAAGTGAGGCACTAACAATGGCAGTGCTTTTTTGGAAAAGAGATTTTTTTATTAATTCTTCCGGCCAACTTAAGATTTTAAATAATATATTTTTATGCCTTACATCCATGTGATAGTGAATAATTATTTTTTTCTTAGGATGTAATAATTTGAAGAGATAGATGATGCAGGCAGCACCAAAGAAAGGGTAGTGAAAATATATTAGATCAAAATCTTTTAATCTTTTTAAAAGAGAAAAGGGGACAGCACCATAGCCAAGTTTTAAGAATGGATTTAGATATACTACTTTATTATTTTTTTCTTTCTCTTCCATTTCTTTTTTATGGGAAATACTAAAAACCACAGACTCATGTTCTTTGCTGAATGATTTATGGAGTTTAAAAGCTGACATTCCAATCCCACCAGTAGAAGGGGGATAGATGCAGACCACTTGGGCAATTTTCATATATTCTTATTTTTTGCTATATTATTAGTATGAGAAAACTTACTTACAAAATGCTTAGTCATTATATTGGGGCCAATTTTTTGACCTTGATTTTGCTTTTTATTTCAATAATGGTTAATATTTCTTCAATTTTGTACTATTTTTATCGTTTTAATAATTTCACCTTTGTTTTGTCCTTAATTTTGGCCATAATTGGTACTGGAACCTTTATTTATTTTAACATTTTTAAAGACGAGCAACAAGTTAAAACTAGTAAAATTATACAGGGGAGAAAATGGAAAGATTTGTTGTTGGTTGTGCCTTTTTTAGGGATTGTTTTATATTTATTTAAACTACTATATATTAAAGGAAGCTTAATGGCAATTTACACTCCTTGGACTTTTTTACCTCTTAGTTTTTGGCTTTTACTTTTGTTAGCCTTACTTATCTTATTTGTTAGTATCTATTTAAAAAATCGCTATTCGTATTTTTTAATAGCCATTCTTTATTTATTATTTTTTTCTATTTCTTTCTTTGTTTACAGAATAGCTTTTGGTTATGATCAATTATTGCACGAGCGAGCCATTTCCGATATTTATAATTTTGGTTTAATAGTTCCTAAAACAATTTATTATATTGGACAGTATGTTTTGGAATTAAGTATCTTTAAAATTTGGCCAGCTTCTTTGTCACTTTTAGATAAGATGCTGGTTCCTTTTTTGTCAGCTATTTTAATACCAGCTACTATTTTCTTTAATTTTAAAAGAAGGGGTAGAGAAAATAATGTGTGGGCTTTGCTTTTATTTCTAATATTACCTTTCTCTATCTTTACTTATACTGTTCCACAAAATTTAGCCTTCCTTTTTTTGCTAGTATTATTATTCTTTTCTTTCAATCAAAAATTTGTTTTGCAAAAAAGTAATTTCTTTTTTCTTTTTTCTTTGGCGATAACAATATTTTTTATTCATCCTTTAGCCGGGGTGCCAGCCTTAATTTTTGTTTCCATACTTTTTAGTTATCAGCTCAATTTAAAGCTTAAAATAGTTAGTTTTTTACGCCTTTTAGCTTATACTGCTCAAATTATACTACTACCATTGCTTTTATGTTTGTCTGGTGGTCGCTTTACTGGTTTAAACATTTCAATCTCTAGTTGGATACCAAAATTATTAGGACAAGAAAATGTATTTTTAAATTTTGTTTATTTCTTTTTTGTTAACAAAAATATTTTTCTGTTATTTATTTTTGTTTTAGCTAGTATATTTGTTTTTAAAAAGGGAAGAAAGGAATTAAAGGTTTTCTATTTTAATTCTTTGACTCTCATGCTTTCTTATCTAGCTAGTTTGTTTATTGATTTTCCATTTTTAAGTCAGATTGATAAAAGTAGTTATGCTGGCAGAATATTAATTTTGTCTTTCTTGTTTTTAATTCCCGTTTTTTATGATATGTTTATTTGCTTGCTTAAAAGAATAGGGCAAGAAAAAAAGATTATTAGAATTATTTTATCCCTTTTTCTTTTATCATTACTTTTTTCTTCGTTGTATATAAACTATCCAAGGAAAGATAATTATTTTAATTCTCGTTCTTTCTCTGTTTCGGAAAATGATTTTAAGGCGGTGCGACTAATTGAAGAAAAAAAAGAAAATGATAACTATATTGTTTTAGCCAACCAACAAGTGGGAGCTGCTGCTATTAAAGAACTAGGTTTCAAGAGATACTTCGGCCCTTGGTTCTATTATTCCGTCCAAACTGGTGGGCTTACCTATGATTATTATCTAAAGATGATAGAGAATCCGCAAAAAGAATTAATGAAGGAATTAATGGCTCAAACTGGAGCTAGTGGAGTATATTTTGTAGTTAATGACTATTGGTGGGCCTTTGACAGAATTGTAGAGGAGGCTAGGGTTCAAGCTGACGCTATATATACCGTATCTGATGGTGCTATTATGATATTTTATTTTGGCTCTATTGACAAATAATCGGAGATATGTTAAAATACAATATTGTTCTTTAAAATAATTCTAATTGGTTATAGCCAAAAGATGATTAATTATTTAATCTTTTTCTGGCTATAACCAAAATGGTTCATAGTTCCGCCTCGGAGTAGAGGAAAAACAAAAAGCGTAATGTAGCGCAAGGAGTTAATTATGAAAGAAAAATTTTTATTTACTATTCAAAAAGTTGAAGTAGGCAAACTTAATGCCCTAGTAAACAACATTATGAAACAAACAGGGATTAATGATCCTGAAGAAGCTATTAGATTGGTTAATTCCGGTGAATGGGTTTTGTCTGAATCTACTTCTTCATGGGATGAAGAAGACGGCATTATTCGTTTTTCGGTTATTTCAGATGGCACGACCGGCGGCGAGTGGATTAATCGTTTTGAAAATAAAGGCATTGGTGTTGACAACAAAACTAAGCAAGTATTACTTTCTAAAAATTTTAAACCAACTATTGGTGTTATTTATAACATCGCTGTTTTGAAGGGTGGAATTATCAAAAATACAAAAAACAGGAATATTAAAAATATTCTTTTAGAAGCTGAAAAGCTAAGATTTTCTAACACTAATTATGAAGCCGCCTGTCTTATCAGAAACAAATTTTTTAACAAAGACTTTAGGTCTATGGAGGTAAGAACTATGGTTGTTATGCACGAACCGATAAAAAAACCAGATATGGATCCAGCTTTATTATCTGTTTGGGAAAATATTGAAGGTAGTTTTAATAATAATTCTAACAGCTCTTTGTTGTCTTTAAGAAGTTATTATATTGGTAAATCGTGGGACATCTATGACGGGTTTGCTTTTATTGATTCATCAATAAGATCTAACTAATTTTCTAGCCTCAAGTTGTATAAACAATTTGGGGCTTTTTTTAAATAATTTTACCAAAGCTTGACATTTAATTATTTAGGTGTCATCTTAGAGGTAGTATTTAATCGTAATTATTAATAAATTCGTTTCTTCATCATTTATTTAAAAGTGATCGCTAGAACTCGGATCACTTTATTTTATGTCAAAAGACACAGTTTTAACACCAACTAATTTTAATGGTTTGGGTATAAAACCATCCATTTTGGGTGTTTTAAAAAAAATTGGGATAGAAATCCCTACACCTATTCAAGCTAAGGCTATCCCTGTAGCTATATCAGGCCAAGATCTATTTGGTGTAGCTCAAACTGGAACTGGTAAAACCTTTGCTTTCGGTATCCCCATGATTCAACGCTTAGCTGAAGTTAAGGGGAGAGCTTTAGTTTTGCTTCCAACCAGAGAATTAGCTAACCAAGTAGAAGAAAATTTAAAAAATTTAGGTAGAGATTTAGGTTTAAAAACTGTCTCCATTATTGGAGGTGAGGTTTTTAACAAACAACTATATTCTCTTCGTCGAAATCCTCATGTGATTGTAGCAACACCAGGAAGATTATTAGATCATATTAAAAGAAAAACAATTAAATTAGATGATATTTCAGTTTTGGTTTTAGATGAAGCTGATATGATGTTTGATTTAGGTTTTGCTCCACAGATAGAAGAAATTATTAAATTAACTCCAGCTACTCGTCAGACATTATTATTCTCAGCTACTATGCCAGCCGCGATTATTAAGTTAGCTGAAAAATATTTAAAATCACCATTACAAATTCAAGTTGCCCCAACCGGAACAACAGCCGAATTAGTTGATCAAGAAATATATATATTAAAGTCGGAGGATAAGTTTAAAAACTTAACAAAACTTTTAGATGAGTACAAAGATTTGGTTTTAATTTTTGTTAGAACTAGATACGGAGCTACTGCTTTAGCTAAGAGATTAAATGAAGAGGGGTATAAGGCGAACGAAATTCATTCTAATCTATCCTTTAATCAAAGAAAGACATCACTTGCTGGGTTTAAAGATGGGGCTAAGAGAATTTTAGTAGCTACTGATGTGGCGGCTAGAGGTTTGGATATAAACGGGATTCAATTAGTTTTAAACTATGATTTACCAGATAATTCAGAGGACTATGTTCATCGTATTGGTAGAACAGCTCGAGCTGGAAAAGGTGGTAAAGCTATTTCTTTTTCACTTCCTGGCCAAATTAGAGAGATTCAAAAAATTGAACGTTTGATTAAGAAAAACCTTCCAACCACTAGAATTGGAATAGACCAAAAACCAATAATTAGAAAGAGTTATTCTCTTACCCCGCAAAAGACATATGGCAGAAAATCAGCTGGTCCTAGTAGAAAGCCTTTTGGAGATAGAGGTAAAAAGCCATTTGGCGACAGAAAGAGATTTGATGATAAAGATAAAAAATCTTTTGGTAATAAAAAATTTGATGATAGAAAGAAATTTGATGATAGAAAAAATTTTGGAGAAGATAAATCTTTTGGAAGTAAAAAAACATTCGGTAATAGAAAATTTGAAGATAAAAAACCATTTGGTGCAAAAAAGACTTTTGGTAAAAGAAAGTTTGATGATAGAAAACCACTAGGAGAGAAGAAGTCTTTTGGTAAAAGAAAGTTTAACGATGATAAAGCATTTTTAGATAAAGATAAAAAACCTTTTGGGATTAAAAGATTTAGTGCTAAAAAATCAGATAGTAGTAGATATAAAGGGAAGAAATTTGTTAAAAGAGATTTTAAAAAATAATTTTAATAAATAATTATTATGTCTAAGATCACAGAACACAAAAAAAACTGGGAGGCCTTGGGTGAGCTTGATCCTTTTTGGGCCGTACTTTCAGACAGTAGCAAGCGATTTAATAATTGGGACTTAAATGAATTTTTAAGTACCGGAGAAATTGAAGTAGAAAATATTTTTTCTCAAATGAAAAAACATGGTATTGGTTTAAATGGGGGAGAAATGTTAGACTTCGGTTGCGGTGTCGGCCGTTTGGCTCGGTTTTGGTTAAAGCATTTTTCTAAATATAATGGCACTGATATTTCTCAAGCTATGGTAGAAAAAGCGCGAGGAATTAATTCTGGTTTAATGGCTGAGTTTTTTGTAAACAGTGATGATTTAAAAATATTTCCTGATAAAAAATTTGATTTTATTTACTCCGGAATAGTGTTGCAACACTTACCAAATAGGGAGTTTATTAAAAAATATATTTTAGAGTTTAAAAGAATACTTAAAGATGGGGGAGTTTTAGTTTTTCAACTACCTAGTGAAATTCCTTGGCGCTTTCGCTTTCAACCAGTTAGACGATTATATAATGCTTTAAAAGGTCTTGGTTTCTCAGAAAAATTTCTCTATCAAAAAATTGGTCTTTATCCTATTAAGATGAGTTATATCAACGAAACTGATATGAAAAACTTTTTGACTAAAGCTGGATTTGTAGTTAAAGATGTTTGCGCTGATACTTATTGTGGGCCTCAAGTTCAGAGTCGTACTTATTATTGTATACTAAATTAAATATTCTGGTTGAATTATTGTTTTTCAGATGTTATAATAAAAAAATAAGATTGATTTGCTTATTAAAATTTTAAATAAAACAAATTATGAACAAGCTTAAAAAAGCTTTTACCCTAATAGAGCTATTAGTGGTAATAGCTATTATTGCTGTATTAGCCACTCTAGCCGTAGTAGCCCTACAAAACTCTCGTGCTAGTGCTCGTGATGCTAAAAGACTTGCTGATGTTAAACAAATGCAAACAGCATTAGAGTTGTATTTTAATGATAATAATTCATATCCTACATCGGTTACTAGTACTATAGCTACATCGGGGGTAGTATATCTTACAACTCTTCCGGTAGCTCCAACCCCAATAGATGGAAGTTGCACAACTACAACTAATGCTTATACCTATTCTTCAAATGGTTCTACTTATTCCATTACTTTTTGTTTAGGTGGAAGAACTTCTGGTTTAAGTTCTGGTGACAAAATTGCTACTAGAGATGGGGTAAGTAATTATACACCTCCCTTTGTTTGCGGGGAAATTTTAACTGATTCTCGCGATGGGCAACAATATCCAACAGTTCAAATAGGGACTCAATGTTGGATGGCAAAAAATTTAGCCTATCTTCCATCAGTTCAAAGTGGTGCTGCTTTTACTTCTTTGAGCAATTCTGCTCAAGCGGCTTATGGTGTTCAAGGATACAGTGGTAGTGATATAGCCGCTGCTAAAGCTTCGGCTAATTATATTACTTACGGTGTTTTGTATAATTGGTATGCTGCTGTAGCTACATCTAGCACTAATGGCTCAGCTGAAGGAGCCCAAGGTGCTTGTCCAACTGGTTGGCATGTTCCAATGTCAGTTGAATTTGACACTTTGACATCTTATTTAGGTGGTAGTTCTGTCGCTGGAGGAAAATTGAAAACAACAGGGACTATTTATTGGTGGTCTCCTAATTCTAGTGCAACTAATGAGGTTGGTTTTAATGGAGTAGGTTCTGGGTTTATATGGTCTGAAAATAATGGGTCTTTTGAATTTTTGCGTCAATATGCGTTTTTTTGGTCGTCTTCATTACGTTATTCATCGGCTGCTTATAATCGTTATTTCAATTATGGTGGAACTTCCTTTCTCCATGATTCTTTTCGAGAATCTTTAGTTAGCGGTCTCTCGGTTCGTTGTTTAAAAGATTAATAATATATTATTTAAATAAAAAACACGTATCAAGAGATACGTGTTTTTATTTTTATCTATTTTATTTCAAAGCAATTTTTCTACTAAGTTCGGTAATATCGTTTTCCATCTTTACTAATCTAAGTCGCATTCTAAATATTAAGTAGAATAAGAAAAGAACGGCTAAGTAGAAGACCAAATTAATACCAGAAGAGGAAAAACCTAGGTTCATTACTATTTTGTCGATTGGTTTGATAAAAGCAATAGTTAATACACCCAACAACCAAAAGATTAACCAGAAAACAAATTCATTTTTAGTAATAGATTTTTTCCTTCTTTCTCTATTTAATTTTACGATAAAGAAGAGAAGGATAAGGAGGGCAACAACTTGTTGAATCATATTATTTTTTTTATTTTTTAACTACTTATTTTTTTGAAGAATAAATCTTTAATAATTTTAAAGCTACCAGATAATTTTTGTCCAAAATGATTATAAATAACAGTAATAGGGACTTCTTTGATTCTAAGCTTGTATTTATGAGCTTTGGCTAATATTTCGCTACAGTGAGCCATCATATTGTTTTCTATTTTTATTCTCTGAGCTGCTTCTTTGTTCATTGCCCTAAAGCCACTTTGTGGATCGCTAGTTTTTATTCCAAAAAATATTAGATTAAATACTTTAGCCAGCGGCATAATAATATTTTTTTTGAAGCCAGGGATGTCTGATTTTATGCCTAAGAAACGAGAACCAAAAACAATATCAGCTTCGTTCTCTATGATTGGTTTAATAACAGTTGGTATTTCCTCGCTTAAAAATTGACCATCGGCATCAAAATGAACAATAACATCAGCTCCATGGCTTAAGGCGTATTCATTACCGGTTTGCAAGGCTGCTCCTTGTCCTAGGTTAATAGGATGACGTAGTATTTTTAACTTATCTTTAGCTTCTGGCATGGATAAGATTTTTTCTGCTTGTAGACAGGTATTGTCTTTGGAATAGTCATCTACTACTACAATAAAATCAACTCTAGGTAAAACAGAGGAGAGGGTTTTAAAGATATTCTTTTCTTCATTCCAGGCAGGAATTACGCAAAATGTTTTCATAATCAACTTTCTTAATTTTTCATTAGAATAATAGCATATTTTATAATATTTTTAAATATGCTAAAATGATAATTAAAGTGGGTACAATTAATTAATGTTTATGGGTTTTTTTATTAAAATTTACGATCAACTACATATTAGCTTATTTAAGCTAAAGCTTTTATTAAAGGATGTCTTTAGTTTTTTGTTTGTTCGGGTCTATTTTATCATTTTACTCTTGCTTAATCTAGCATTATGGTACTTGGCTTTTTTTATGTATCGCAAGAGTAATCAGGATGTCGCTATTTTGCATTACAATGTTGATTTTGGAATTGATTTAATTGGAAACAAAATTAACTTTTTTGTTATACCGCTTTTGAGTTTGATATTTATAATAGCCAATCTAATTGTTTTATTACTATTAGTAAAAAAGAAAGATTTTAAATTCTGGTCTCATTTCTTATTATCCTTTCTTCTATTATTTCATTGTTTTTTATTAATGTCAGTTATCTCAACTTATCTAATTAATTTTTAAAATATTTTATGGAATTTGAAATTATTAAAATTTTATTTTTCTCTGTCTTGGCTTTTGTTTTTACTTTCTTATGGACTCCGCTGTTAACCGACTTTTTGTATAAACACAAACTAGGGAAGAGAATTAGAAA